>JBEEIV010000195.1:0-3356 GCA_041169645.1 Bacteroidota bacterium | reverse complement strand
TATTTGCACAAGAAGTAAGCCGATCTTTTCAGACAAAATATGTCGTGATTTTGGTCATTGATGGACCACGATTTAGTGAAACATATGGCGATACAACGTGTCAACTTAGTCCCATTTTGTGTGATTCCTTACGGTACCAAGGTGCGTTTTACGAAAATTTCCGCAATAACGGTCCGACGTATACCGTACCTGGTCATACAGCCATTGTAACCGGTTCTTACCAACGCATCTCCAATGCTGGAACAAGTTTACCTAAAAATCCTTCCTTGTTTCAATATTATTTGAAACAAACCGGTGCACCCAAAAGCGATGGTTTCATCGTTGCGAGCAAGGGAAAATTAGATGTGCTTGCGAATACGAAAAATAAAAAATGGCATGATCAATTCGTTGCGGCTACATATTGTGGCCCGAATGGAAATGGTCTAGGTTATGGTAAGGATGAAAAAACATTTGCGAAAGTGACGGAATTAGTTACTGGAGCAAATGCTCCCCACATCATGCTTATTAATTTATTAGCAGTCGACGTTTACGGTCATGCCGCAAATTGGGATAAATACAAAGAGTCCATTACTGCATGTGATGCGTATGCCGCTCGATTGTGGTCGATGATTCAAACAAATCCAAGCATGAAGGACCGAACAACCTTATTTATTACCAACGATCATGGAAGGCATTTAGATCGCGTAAAATCTGGATTCGTAAACCACGGAGATCGCTGTGAAGGGTGTCGACACATTTCTCTGCTTGTTTTAGGTCCAGATACACCCAAAGGAATTTCCATTAAAAAGGAAGGCGAGCTCATTGATATCTCCAAAACGATATCAACCTTATTACACTTCGACATGCCAAGCAGCAAAGGACGTTTTTTAAAGGAAGCTTTTAAGCCTTAAAAAAGATTGTCCAACAATTGGTCATTGACTAAATTAGGTAGGGTAACCTTCAAATTAGGTTCGAATTCCATCGCACGTTTAATAGCGAAAATGGCATTTTCATTGCGCGCCCAATTGCGACGAGCAATACCATTATTCACGTCCCAATGCAACATCATTTTCAAGTTTCGATCAGCATCAGTGCTTCCATCCAACAACATTCCGAAGCCACCATTTATAACTTCTCCCCAGCCAACTCCACCGCCATTATGAATCGAAACCCACGTAGCGCCTCTAAAGCTATCACCGATGACATTTTGAATCGCCATATCAGCTGTAAATCTTGATCCATCATAAATATTGGATGTTTCACGGTAAGGTGAATCGGTTCCAGAAACATCGTGGTGATCCCTACCCAAAATAACTGGACCAATTTCTCCACGAGCTATTGCCTGATTAAACGCTTCCGCAATACGCATTCTACCTTCAGCATCGGCATACAGAATCCGAGCTTGTGAACCAACAACCAAACGGTTTTCTTGTGCGCCTTTAATCCACTGGATATTATCCGCCATTTGCTGTTGAATTTCTAGGGGACTTTTCGCCATCATCTCTTCTAACACGCGGCAAGCAATCGCATCCGTTTTTTCTAAATCACTCGGATTACCAGAAGCACATACCCACCTAAATGGACCAAATCCATAGTCGAAACACATCGGACCCAAGATATCTTGGATATAAGAAGGATACTTAAAATCTATGTGATTCTCCGCCATCACATCTCCGCCTGCGCGCGATGATTCCAATAAAAATGCATTGCCGTAATCGAAGAAATACGTTCCTCTTGCAGTATGTTTATTCACAGATGCTGCATGTCTTCTTAGGCTATTTTGTACGTATTCTTTGAATCTCTCCGGATCAGTTGCCATCATTTCATTTGCTTCCTCGAAAGAAAGACCTGCTGGATAATATCCACCCGCCCATGGATTATGCAATGATGTTTGATCCGAACCCAAATCAACATGAACGCCTGTTTCATCAAATTTCTCCCACACATCAACCACGTTGCCGAGATAGGCGATAGAGACAACTTCTTTTGCCACTTGCGCTTTTTTCACTCGCTCCACAAGTTCATTCAAATCAGAAATGATCTCGTCAACCCAACCTTGTTCATGTCTCGTTCGAGCGGCCTTCGGATTTACTTCAGCTGTAACTGAAATGACTCCTGCAATATTTCCTGCCTTAGGTTGAGCGCCAGACATACCACCCAATCCAGCGGTTAAAAATAATTTTCCTTTGATATCATCTCTGTTTTTTGCCAATCTGCGAACGGCATTCAATACCGTAATCGTTGTTCCGTGCACAATTCCCTGAGGTCCTATGTACATGTATGAACCCGCTGTCATTTGTCCGTATTGTGTAACCCCAAGTGCATTAAACTTCTCCCAATCATCTGGCTTTGAATAATTTGGGATCATCATTCCATTGGTAACAACGACTCTTGGAGCATTTTTATGAGACGGGAATAAACCCATTGGATGACCCGAGTACATCACTAAGGTTTGTTCGTCTGTCATTTCCGACAGGTATTTCATCGTCAAGCGGTATTGAATCCAATTTTGGAATACCGCACCATTTCCGCCATAGGTAATCAATTCATGCGGGTGCTGAGCTACAGCATGATCCAAATTATTTTGAATCATCAACATGATTGCTCTTGCCTGCAAGGATTTTCCTGGGTATTCAGAAATCGGACGTGCAAAAATAGCGTGAGTTGGTCTATAACGATGCATGTAAATTCTTCCATAGGTGGTTAATTCCTTGGCGAAATCTCTGGCTAGTTCAGCATGTTGGTCTTCCGGAAAGTAGCGTAATGCATTTGCAATCGCTAATTTCTTTTCTTCCTTCGAAAGGATATCCTTTCTTTTAGGTGCATGGTTTACTGTTTGGTCCCAGGCATTTACGGGTGGAATGGAAACAGGTATCCCTTCTTGGATTTCCTGAGCAAAAGACAATTCTGACATAGATGTTCACTTTTTGAACAAAAGTAGTCAATCCTAGTATTTCAGCACGACAAATCCATGTTTTTGTAATGCTTCTCCTCCTTCAAGTACGGCATCAATGCGGTAAAAATAGGTGCCTTCCTCAACAAGATCTCCGGCGCTTGTCTTTCCATCCCAATAACCAGCAGGATCAGAATACTGGTAAATAACATTCCCCCATCGGTTCAAGATGTAACATTGAAATTCCGCAATTCCTTCGTAATTCACAAAGAAGTGATTATTCCCCACTTCCGAAGACAATGAAATAATATTCGGTGCGGTAATATCACAAGGTTTTATTTCGATAGTAGATACATCCGAAACCGTATAACATGCATTTGAAAAATTGAATGTATAATCACCAGGTTGATTCACTATCCTTGGAACTTCCGTATTTCCATCTGACCAGGCATAGACATTTACAGGATTATACCCGACTTGTAAG
>JBEEIV010000194.1:0-4351 GCA_041169645.1 Bacteroidota bacterium | reverse complement strand
TTGACAAAAATGAACTCGTCCCACCTCAAACGGATTTGCCTATTTTGTTTCATTATGGACGAGCCGACTCAACGGTATCCTTTTTCGGAGCGAACATTGGACCAACGGATATTCAAGAATCGATTTACAATGAACCTCAGTTTTCAAACCTTGTCAATTCGTTCTGCATGAGCATCCATGAGGATGAGACCGGGGATAAAAAATTAGTGATTTCCTTAGAGTTACAAGAGGGAAAAACAACCGATGGACTAGACCTTGAAGCATTAAATCATGCCTTTTTCCAGCAGTTGGCGGAAACAAATCAGGATTTTCGAGAAGCACGGCGGATGGCAAATAAAAAGGATCAATGCACGCTGCAATTTTTTGCCTTTGCGGAGGGACCATTCAGTGACCGAGATATCCGCATAAAAGCCAACTATTTCAACTAAAAAAGCGAACAATCACGCAAGCTTTCTGTTATGAATGGACAAGAAATTAGCCCTGCAAAACATGGAACAAGCAGACATCGATCGCATCATAGAAATGGCTTGGGAAGACCGAACGCCATTTGAAGCGATTTTTGCCCAATTCGGACAAACGGAAACACAAGTGATCGCTTTGATGCGAAAGGAATTAAAGCGCAGTAGCTTCATCCTTTGGCGTGATCGGGTTAATAGCGGTGTGAGTTTAAAACATGCAAAAAAACGCAATCCCGAAATTCAACGCTTTAAATGTACGCGTCAAACAAGTATTTCGATGAATAAAATCAGCAAGCGATAAATGCACTTCCCTACGAAACATGCTGAAATTCTTGCGCGAATGGATGAAATTGATCCAATTCAATATGGCTCAACGCGTAACTATTTAAACGGTTCGGTAACTTATTTATCTCCCTATATTTCACGAGGAGTAATCAGTACAAAGTTGGTCCTAGATACCATTCTTGCGAAAGGACATCGGCTCGAAGAAATGGAGTCTTTTGTCAAAGAACTCGCTTGGCGCGATTATTTTCAACGAGTTGGACAAGTACGCGATTTACAGTCAGAAATCAAATTTCCACAAACCGAGGTGGAGCATTATGACATTCCAAGTGCAGTAGTAAATGCACAAACGGGCATTCAGGCCTTGGATTCCGCCATAAAAGAATTATACAACTGTGGGTACATGCATAACCACTTGCGGATGTACACGGCATCGGTTGTTACTAATATTGGGAGAGCACATTGGTTGCTTCCTTCTAAATGGATGTATTATCATTTATTGGATGGAGATTTTGCGAGTAATCGCTGCAGCTGGCAATGGGTGTGTGGAGCGAATAGCAATAAGAAATACGTCGCAAATCAAGAAAACATCAATCGCTTTGCAGGAACTGCTCAACATGGAACCTTTCTTGATCGACCCTACGAGTCCCTGCCACCGGAGAAGGTTCCAACTGAGTTAAAGGAAACTTCGAAACTTTCACTCGAAACACAACTTCCAAAAGCGGAGCCTATTCTTGTAGATGCTACATTGCCAACATTTGTCTACAATTACTATAACCTTGATCCATCCTGGCATCATGGGAAAGTTGGAAATCGTATTTTACTGCTCGATCCTGCCTTTTTTCAGGAACATCCAGTGAGTTCGAATGTCTTGAATTTTGCGCTTGAACTGTCAAATAATATCGAGAACTTGCAACTTTTCGTTGGTTCATTTACTGAATTAAAAGAGAAATATGGTTTAAACGAACTGTATTACAAAGAACATCCACTCAATCAGGGTTACTCTGGAATAGAGGAGTCCAGAGACTGGATCTCCACGGAAATAACTGGATATTTCCCATCCTTCTTTGCTTATTGGAAATCCTTGAGTAAAGAACTTTCATCAAAACAAGTAAACTCATGATCATTGATTCCATACAATTAAATCAGTTTGAAAGTCGTTACCGAGCGACACTAATCAATTCCCTCGCTGGAATCAAGCAAGCGTTTTTGGTTGGAACGAAATCCATCGAAGGACATTCTAATTTAGCCATCTTCAATTCATTGATCCATATTGGTGCAAATCCGCCATTATGGGGATTCCTTTGTCGTCCAGATACCGTCCAAAGAGATACCTTGCGCAACATCCTAGAAACAGGACATTATACGTTTAATTTCATCCATAAAGGCGACGCAGAGAAAGCCCACCAAACATCTGCTAAGTTTCCATCGGAAGTTTCTGAATTCGATGCTTGTGGACTAACAGAACAATCCGGGCAGGATTTTCCAGCGCCATTTGTTGCTGAAAGCCCGATTAAGATCGGGATGAAATTTGAAGAAAAAGTCGACATTGCCATCAATGGAACCATCCTCATTATCGGAAGTATTCAGTTTATTGAACTGGATGAAAATTGGATTTCAGCGGATGGATTCGTGGATTTAGCCAAAGCAGAGTCCTTAACTTGTGCTGGATTGGATGCTTATTTTGAAAACAAGTTAGTACAACGTTTATCTTATGCTAAACCAGACAAATGGCCAAGCAAAATATAGATAAACCTGAAATTGTTGTCGTTTGGTTCAAACGTGATTTGCGTTTTACGGATCACGAAGCCTTGTATCAAGCGCAAAAACAAGAACTTCCCATTCTATTGCTGTATTGTTTCGAGCCATCGGTTATGGAGTATCATGACAGCGATGTGCGTCACTGGCGCTTTGTCCATCAGTCCTTACGTGAAATGAATGAGAAACTTCAGGAACTGGAGGCACAATTGTACCTTTTTCATTCGGAAGTACTAACTGTGTTTACAGCATTGCAAAAACAGTATCACATCCGAACGATTTTCTCGCATCAAGAGGTTGGAAATAAGCTCACTTTTGACCGTGACAAAGCGGTTCAATCATTTTGTTCTGAGCAAAACATCACCTGGAACGAATACCGGCATAATGCCGTTCAACGTGGAGGAGGAGCCAGAGTTGATTGGGAAAAAAGATGGAAGTCCACCATGACGCAACCTCCATTTCTTGTGTCGGAAACGGAATGGAATTTACTTTCGTTAGATACGCACATTTATCAAAAAGTGAAGGGTCCAACATTACCACTGGAAATCACGTCAGATAACCCCAATTTTCAACCTGGAGGAGAATCCTATGCGTGGAAATACTTGGACAGTTTCCTGAAAAAACGAAGTGTGAATTATGCCAATCACATTTCTAAGCCAGCCTTAAGTCGAAAAAGTTGCAGCCGTATTTCTCCCTATTTGAGTTATGGAAATATCAGCATGCGCATGGTGTATCAATATACAATGCAGCATTACAAAAACGCAGCACATAAACGTGCCTTGACTCAGTTCATTTCTCGTTTACATTGGCATTGCCATTTTATTCAAAAATTTGAAGACGAATGTCGGATTGAGTTCGAGCCGTTTAATCGAGCATACATCGGAAAAGAAAAACCGAGAAATGAAGCATATTTGGATGCATGGCATTCCGCAAAAACGGGTGTTCCGATCGTGGATGCTTGTTTGCGTTGTTTAATGGAAACAGGTTACATCAATTTTCGCATGCGCGCGATGTTGGTTTCCTTTTATGTGTTCAATCTTGGTCAAGACTGGCGTGAATTGCATTTTTTGGCGCGTTTATTCTTAGACTATGAACCGGGTATTCACTACCCACAAATACAGATGCAAGCTGGATTAACGGGCATGAACATCATTCGCATTTACAATCCGATTAAGAACTCAAAGAAACATGATCCAGACGGCATTTTTATTCGCACATGGGTCACGGAACTTGCTGAAATCCCCTTGGAATTCATCCATGAACCATGGTTATTAAGTGAGATGGAACAAGCGCTTTATTCCTTCCGTTTGGGAGTTGATTATCCCTTGCCAATCGTCAATTTAGAGGAGACACAGCGTGCTTCAAGCGAAGAGGTTTGGTCCTTCCGCAAAGACTTAGCCGTTAAAACTGACGCAAAGCGCATTTTGAAAAAACACGTCAATCCACGAAAATGAAACAGCGAAAAAAGAGCGATTTACCGCAAAAAGTGTGTGTGACTTGTCAGCGTCCCTTTACTTGGAGAAAGAAATGGGAAAAAGTCTGGGACGAGGTAAAATATTGCAGCGATCGCTGTCGAACCACTAAAAAATTGGCATGAAGGCAGGACTGATTTTTCCGCATCAATTGTTTGAAGAGCAACCAGTAATTTCGGATGGTGTTATCGTTTATTTGGTGGAAGAATACATGTATTTTCGTCAATATCCTTTCCACAAAAGAAAAATAGCGTTCCATCGGAGTTCGATGAAACAATATGAATCTTGGTTATTGACTCAAAATGTCGCGGTTAAATACATTTCAAGTACGGAGGAGTCTTCAGATATACGCCAATTGATACCCTATTTGAAAGCCATTGG
>JBEEIV010000193.1:0-2778 GCA_041169645.1 Bacteroidota bacterium | reverse complement strand
TAAAATCTGGTCAGAAAACGCTGAATTAAAAGGAATTACGATGAAAATTGCTTTACAGGATAGCAGCTTGAAACAAATCGACATCATGGATCAGGCCAGTGCCGTTATGGAAATCGATTCAGGAAAATACTACAACCAACTTTCCGGACGAAACATGACTGCGTACTTTGCGAACAACGAATTAATTCGGGCAGATGTAAAAGGCAATGCATGGACCATCTTTTATCCAGAAGAAGAAAAGAAAAGTGATTCGAGTGTGGTGAAAATCAGAAAAGGAATGAACCGCTTATTTGCTTCTGATTTATTAGTGGAATTGGATAGTGGTGAAGTGAAATCCATTACCTATTACGACAAACCAGATGGAATTTTTTATCCAATGAATCAAATCAAAGCGGAAGAACAATTCATCAAAGGATTTTCTTGGAATCCTCTTTTGAGACCAAAGGACGCCCTTTCCATTCGAAAAGATTATTGAATTTCTTCTCCTTCTGCAGAATCCCAACGTGTCACACGCTGAACCCCTTCAACTTCCTCAAATTTACGTGTCAATTGTTCCAATTGTGCCGTATCGTACACCAAGACCTTAATTCTTCCTTCAAAAACACCATCGTTCGTTTCAAAGGAAATGCTCTTCATGTTCACATGATTCTGCTTAGAAATGATTTCGGTTAATCGATTCACCATTCCTAATTGATCGATTCCAACAATGCGTATCGCAGCAATGCGTTCAATTAATTGTTCCCCTTCCCATTTCGCCTTTAGGCAACGATAGGCCAATTTTGACATCAAATGAACCGCATTTGGACACGTAAAACGGTGTATTTTAATCCCATTACTGATGGTAATGAAACCGAATATTTTATCTCCGGGAATTGGATTACAGCATTTCGCTAGTTGATAATCGAACCCTTTAAAATCTTCTCCAATGATAATGGTGTCCTTATCTGTATTGATTCCTTCAAAAGTCCCCTCCTCTTTCCCCGAATTGATTTTCTTGGATTGAATCTTTCGCTGTGATTGCAACATTCCATTGACAACCTCTAATTCACGCAATTTGGATAAATCCGCCTTACCTTTTGCAATGCGAAAATAAAATTCTGTAATCGTGGAAACATGGAAATGATTGGCGAGAAACTGAATGTTCTCTGAATTCATCCGAACGTTAAACTGCTTGAATTTTCGCTCCAAAATCTCTTTGCCATCTGCAGCAATTTGTTTGCGCTCCTCGTTGATGGATGATTTGATTTTCTGTTTTGCTCGAGCAGAAACCACAAAACGCAACCACTCGTCGTTCGGTTTTTGTTTTTTCGAGGTTAAAATCTCTAATTGATCTCCGTTTTGTAATTGGTAACTCAATGGCATCAAGCGGTTATTCACCTTTGCTCCGATACAGCGGTTCCCAATTTCCGTATGAATGTCGTAGGCGAAATCCAGAATGGTAGAACCTGTTGGTAATACGCGTAATTCTCCTTTAGGCGTGAACACGTATATTTCATCATTGAATAAATTCAATTTAAAATCATTCACAAAATCCAAGGCATTCATATCTGGACTATCCAGCAAATCCCGAATTTCTGCAATCCAACGGTCGAATTTATTTTCATCCGTTTTGGACTCCTTGTATTTATAATGAGCTGCTAAACCGTGTTCGGCAATGTCATCCATGCGTTTCGAACGGATTTGTACCTCTACCCAACGTCCTTGAGGGGACATCACTGTCGTATGAAGGGACTCATAACCATTCGCTCGCGGCGTTGAAATCCAATCACGCAAGCGGTCCGGACTAGGTTGATAGAAATCTGTAACGATGCTATAAATGCGCCAACAGTCGGCCTTTTCCAATTCATAAGGCGTATCCACAATAATGCGTAGAGCAAACAAATCGAAGACTTCCTCAAAGGGAACGTTTTTCGATTGCATTTTACGCCAAATGGAAAAAATGGACTTCGGTCTGGCTTTGATTTCAAAACGATATCCTTGACGCTCTAATTCTTCTTTCACCGGAGCGACAAAGCGACGTATGAAGCGATTTCGGACATCTTGCGTACTTTTCAATTTGGCATCAATGTCCTTGAAAACTTCAGGTTCACAATACTTCATGGACAAATCTTCCAGTTCCGTTTTGATGGGATAAAGTCCCAAACGGTGCGCTAAAGGCGCGTACAGAAAACGCGTTTCAGATGCGATTTTTAATTGCTTTTCCACTTTCATACTGGAAAGCGTGCGCATGTTGTGCAGTCGATCGGCTAATTTGATCAATACCACGCGAAAATCATCCGAAATGGTCAAAATCATTTTACGGAAATTCTCCGCTTGAATGGACGTGTTTTCATCAAACACCTCCGGGATTTTGGTCAAACCATCAATAATGGTACGTACTTTCGATCCAAAAATATCTTCTATGTCCTGCAAGGAAATATAGGTGTCTTCCACTGTATCGTGCAAAAGCGCACAAGCAACTGCAGTTGGCTCCAATCCCATTTCTTCCGCACAAATCCGTGCAACTGCGATGGGATGATAAATGTAGGGCTCACCAGACTTTCTTCGCATATCTTTATGCGCTTCCAGCGCCATGTCAAATGCTTTTCGAACCATTTTCGTTTCCTCACGACTTCGGTCCTTCATTGCCCTCAACAATCCTTTAAACGCATTCAATATTTCAATGCGTTCTTTCTCTAGGTCGATATGCGCTGAGTCGTAGTTTTGCATCTATTTTGCTGGTAATATTTTCGCTTTAACTTCGCCAAAACCAATGCGTACGTGTTCATTTTGACAAAA
>JBEEIV010000192.1:0-3013 GCA_041169645.1 Bacteroidota bacterium | reverse complement strand
TAATGATCATTTTAATTATCATCATTATCGTTTTAGCTGGCGCCATTATGACGTTCGTAAGATCAGATTATTTTAAAACTAAAATGATCGAAATGGGGAAGAAAACAAATACCCTCATTTTGATCATTACAGCTGGCTCATTATTCATCAGTCAGCCAAGTTATGCCTTGAATTTCATGCAAGCAGGCGAAGCAGAAAAAGGAATGCCCTGGCTACTCGTTGAGAACAGCGATTTATATGCTTTATTAACCGTAAATATCATTTTACTGATCGTTGTGCTTTATTTACGTCACTTATTCTTTCAAATGGTGAGAATGGTCCGACCTAAACAAGAGCTTGAGTTAACACCTGCCGCTTCCGAAACATTCAAAAAAGTGAATGCCATTTTAACCGATGCTGTTCCGATTGAAGAGGAGCATACGATTTTAATGGACCATGAATACGATGGAATACGCGAACTAGACAATAACCTTCCTCCATGGTGGGTGTGGGGCTTCTTTGCAACAATAGTGTTTGCTTTTATTTACATCATTAATTACCATGTTTTGGGAGCTTCGGATTTACAAGAAAAAGCGTATCAGAAAGAGATGTTAAAGGCGGACAAAGAAATTGCTGCGTACCGTGATAAAATGGCCATGAACGTCGATGAAACCAATGCTACCCTCATGACAGACCCAGCAAACATCAGTGCGGGAAAATCAACTTTCGAGGTGAATTGTGTAGCATGTCATAAAGCTGACGGCTCCGGTGATGTAGGTCCAAATTTAACAGATAAGAACTGGATATATGGTTTTGATATCAAAGATGTATTTGCCACCATCAAACTTGGTCGTCCAAATGGAATGCCCGCTCATGACGCCCTACTGAATCCAATACAAATTCAACAAGTTGCATCTTATGTTCTGAGCCTTAAAGAAGTTCCAAATGGAAAACCAGCGCAAGGAGAACTGATTAAGAAATAAGGAAGAACGTTTTATGAAAGAGGAGGATGAAGCTTTCCGAGATCGCATTGCAACCGTAAATGAAAAAGGTAGAAGAATTTGGATTTTCCCCAAAAAACCATCGGGAAAATTCTACGCAAAACGCAAACTATTAAGTTACCTCCTACTCGCTTTACTTTTTGGTGGTCCTCACATTCGAATTGGTTCAGAACCACTTTTATTGCTCGACATCATTCACAGAAAGTTTGTCCTTTTTGGTCAAGTTTTCTGGCCGCAAGATATGTATCTTTTTGCCGTATTCTTTATTATCGGAATCGTTTTCATCATCTTTTTTACCATTATTTTTGGTCGACTTTTTTGCGGCTGGGTGTGTCCACAAACGATTTTCATGGAAATGCTATTTCGACGAATAGAATACCTCATTGATGGAGATTGGACTGAGCAAAAGCGTTTAGAAAAGAGCCCTTGGAACCGTGAAAAAATAATAAAAAGAACGATAAAGCATGTAATTTTCTGGTGGATTTCCTTCTTTATTTCCAATACTTTCTTAGCGTACATCATCGGAAGTGAGGCACTTTGGAACATACAAACGGACCCCTTAGGGAAACACCTCGGTGGACTAATCGCTATCGTCATATTTACGTATGTTTTCTATGGTGTCTTTGCCTTCTTGCGTGAGCAAGTTTGTACAACCATCTGTCCATATGGACGATTACAAGGTGTACTTCTTGATCAAAACACGATGGTTGTAGCCTACGACAACGTACGTGGCGAAGAACGAGCCAAAATACACAAAAATGAGGACCGTAAAGCGCTGGGAAAAGGGGATTGTATTGACTGTGGACATTGCATCCATGTATGTCCTACGGGAATTGACATTCGAAATGGAACGCAATTAGAATGTATCAATTGCACCGCTTGTATTGATGCTTGCGACCATATGATGGATGCTGTCGGACAAGAGCAAGGACTCATTCGGTTTGTTTCTGAGAATGGAATTAAACAACAAGTTCCATTTCAATGGACAAGAAGGGTAAAAGCATATAGTGTACTTTTGATCGGACTTTTAATCACCTTATCGGTGCTATTAATCACTCGTAAATCCTTTGAAACAAACATTTTACGTCAAAAAGGTTCCACATTTCAAGTCGACGAACATGGGATTGTATCGAATATATTCGAAATTAAAATGTTAAATAAAACCCATAACCCCTATCGAATTCATTTTGAATTAGATGATAAAAATGCAAAAATAGAAACAGTTGGTAAGTCTGTATTTTTAAATAGTGAATCTAAAACCAAAGCCATCATTGTCGTAAAAATTCCTAATGCCCACTTGAAGAACGGAATGAAAAAATTCAAAATACATATTTTTGGAAATGGTCAAGAGATCGAGGTGATTAAAACAAAATTTATTGGACCAATACTGTAGCAAATGAAATTTAGAAACGGAATTATTATTGCCATGATAACCTTTGTAGCATTTATTGTTACGTTAGCATTGGTAATCAATTCAAAGGATACCGAATTAATCAGTGAAGATTATTACATTCAAGAAAAAAGTTTCAATCAAGATTATGAGGCTCAACAAAGGTCTGAAAATCATCATAATCCCATCAAGCTAATCGAAAGTGAACATGGAATTAGTTTCGTGAATCAATCCGACTTAAGCATTACTTTCATCGAAGCAACCTTTCAACTCATGAACAATGGAAAGGCAGATTTTACGTTGAAAAATCATCCTTTAAACGTGCTGATTTCAAAGGATAAATTAGCCAAAGGAATTTACCAAATACAACTTCGGTATGAAGTGAATAAGCTTCCATACTTGCAAGTTGTTACATGGCAATATAAATGAATTCAATCATTCTCTTTGGATTTTTCATTGGGATAGCCTCCAATTTTCATTGTATTGGCATGTGCGGACCTTTAGCCTTTGCCTTGCCCATTGATCGATCGAGTGTTCTGAAGAGTGTGCTAGGCGTACTAAAATACAACTTAGGTCGAATTTTTAGTTATAGTTTCCTAGGAATGCTTGTCGGAATGTTCGGAATGAGTGTTCAGCTTTTCAG
>JBEEIV010000191.1:0-2764 GCA_041169645.1 Bacteroidota bacterium | reverse complement strand
TTCTGTTGTTTATGGTTCAGATGCCCTTGGTGGTGTGATGTCTTTTACTACAAAGAATCCAACTTTGAGTACGAACGATGACGTAATTGTAAAATCTGGTGGATTCGCGCGCTATTTCTCAGCGGCTTCAGGTAACGCAGCAAATGCGAACGTTTCTGTCGGTACAAAACGATTTGGATCATTGACATCGTTTACATATTCCAATTATGGTGACTTAAAACAAGGAGCTAACCGCTGTCCCTTTGTTGGGAACTTCGGCTCACGTCCTTGGTACGTAGAACGCATCAATGGGGTCGATTCCATGATGACAAATGCCGACACAAACCTACAAGTTGGTTCTGCATACACGCAATACGACATCCTTCAAAAATTCACGTTTGTTCAAAAAGAAGGAGTGACGCATAAATTGAATGTTCAATTGTCCAATTCTAGTAAAATTGATCGCTACGACCGTCTGACCTTAATGTCAGGTTCGAAACCTAAGTTTGCTGAGTGGTATTATGGACCCCAATTTAGATTATTCGCAGCATACACATTGGAATTGACGAATAATACGAAATGGTACGATCAAGCCAGATTCACCATCGGGACACAGTCCATAGAGGAAAGTCGAATGGACAGACGATTCAACAAGAACATGTTAAACCACCGCATAGAAAACGTTTCTATTGCAACGGTAAATGCCGATTTCAATAAAAGAATCGGTAGAAATGAATTGCGCTATGGTGTGGATGCATTTTACAACAAAGTAAATTCAACAGCATTCGTAAAGGACATCGTTGCAGATACAATAGGTAGCTTGGATACGCGTTTTCCGGATGGCGGTTCCACTATGACATCAATTGCTGCATACGCTACTCATACCATTGAGTTTTCTGACAAATTGATCTTAAATGACGGTATTCGTTTTTCAAATGTGGGACTTTCATCAAACTTTATCGATAAAACCTATTTCCCACTTCCAGTGAACTCCATCAAGCAGAATAATTCCGCATTAAATGGAAATATTGGGTTGATTTATATGCCTACCAACAAATGGCGATTGACATTAACTGGGTCAACAGGATTCCGTGCTCCTAATGTGGATGATATGACGAAAGTGTTTGAATCAGTTCCTGGTAAAGTTGTCGTTCCAAACGCGAATTTAAAACCAGAATATACCTACAACGCTGAAATCGGAATTTCTCGATTATTGGCAACAGGTGTGACTGCCTCTGTTAATGGGTACTACACGTATTTGGTAAATGGATTAACGGTTCAAAATGGAACGTTTGAAGGACAAGATTCGATCATGTATGATGGACAATTGAGCCAAGTGATGTCGACCGTGAATGCGGCTAAATCTCGGATTTTTGGTATTGAAGGAATGTTGAATGCGAAATTGAATGATCAATTCAATTTGATGGCAACCGTAAATTATACCAATGGTAGAATCTTAACTGATTCAGTTCCCTATCCATTAGATCACATTCCACCAACATTTGGTAAAGTGTCATTGGGTTATGTAAACGGAAAATTTCGTTCGGAATTTTTCGTGAATTATTCAGGTTGGAAAAAAATAGCAGATTACAACATGATAGGTGAGGATAATTTCGCATACGCTACAGCATTGGGAATGCCAAGTTGGTATACTTTGAATACACGATTGAACTATGCGTTCTCTCAGCAAGTATCGCTACAAATTGCTTGTGAAAACATATTGAATCAAAACTATAGAATGTATGCTTCAAACATTTCAGCACCAGGTAGAAATTTTATCATTACCCTTCGTGGTCAATTTTAAATAATAGCGAACAATAAGCTTCTAAAGGTCGGGGAAACTCGGCCTTTAGTTGTTTTTTAACATCCCGTATTTCTGCTCCTGAGGAAGATAGAAAAAGTGAAACGCTAATTTTGATGTCTTTGTGATTTTTGGTTCAAAGGTATTTTTATCCCCATCGACAGGTAGCTTTTCCAGGGTCGATTCGTAAAGTAATACATCTTTTTCTGGACCATATTTTCCTTTTGCAAATTCGAAGGTATATGCTTCCGTTTTGGTTGTCCCTAATCCATCGAACGTTTTCCATTCAAATACTTTACGAGGAGTATGGTTTGTAACCGTAAAAATATCTTTAAAACTTGCATTGCGAATTCGATAGTCAATCAGGATATCTTGGTATGATTCAGAACAAACTTCGGATAAGTTCACCTTCAATGGAACCAAAGCAGAGGAAGGTATCGCAATAGGAGGGGAGATAAGCTTCAAGCCACCATCATAAAAGAAAATGTAATTGTAATTCCCCATGAAAGCCATTTCTGCTGATTTAGATGGATTTTCTGATTTCATGGCTTCGTCTAATGCAAATTGTTTCCGGTTCACGGATATAATGGCATCTTCGTGTGCATCGCCATCTAAATTTCCACGGATGATTTCTAGTTGATATTTTTCGGTAGCGACAATCGATAAGCTCGATTCTACGTGTCTTTTTGCATATTCCTCCAGTGGTAATTTCGAAAGATCTTCTTGCGGTTTTACATCAAATACTTCCACATCGTTTTGTTTGTCTTGACAGGAATAAAGACAAAACACAATGAATAAATAGGTCAAAAATGCTTTCATTTCACAAAGATACAATTCTACAGAGGTAAAAATGATCTTTTTATTTAATTTTTTAAATACATGATAATCAGTAGTATATGTTAATTTATTTAATGAAGTAATCCATAAATTTTTCACTTTTGAAACCTTGGAATGATTCTTGGCGTAAAGACTCTCAACAAACAA
>JBEEIV010000190.1:0-3473 GCA_041169645.1 Bacteroidota bacterium | reverse complement strand
TGGAAACTTGCCTATGGAGATGAAGAAAGCATGTTGAATTATCCACAAGATCAACTTCCTGGTTCCAACAAAGAATTTATTTGCGTGAGTCAACAGGTGGAATTAACTAATGACAGTCGTAAGATAAGCATACAGGCGCCTGCTTTTAGTTTATATGAAGTAGGAGCGATCATCGACGAGACGAAAGTAAATGGAGCAAAAGTGTGGAATAGGGAGGCTGCGCCAACAAATCCGTTGTTTCTTTACTTGCTGAATAATTATTGGCATACAAACTACAAAGCATCACAGGGTGGACACTTTTCTTTTGATGTTCAATTGGATATCGAATAATACACCGCTCATTTGAACAAAAAAAAGCACAGATTGCTCTGTGCTTTTCTGAATTGGACAATTGTCCGTTATTTCATGTGTTTTAAGTTTAATGCGTACATTACGACAAATGCAATTGGGAAAATTGCTGCGATAGCGCCAGCTGCAGCCATTGCTCCACCTGCTAATCCAGAAGCAGCACCGATACTACCGAGCATAAGGAATGATAGCGCCAACGGAGCTAACTCGCCTACCAAATAAAGGTAGAACCCTGTTTTCTTCATTTGCCACATCATGACTGAACCAACAATGCATAATATGATACATACCAAACTTGCGTATTGAATCATTTTTGCATTTTCCATAGTAGCATTTAACGCACTATCGCCCATATCTATACCCTCCAATGCAGATGCTCCAATGATCCCAATTAATCCTGAAATTAACCCAATTCCTGAACCAACCCAGGTAAGAATGCATAAGACCGTTAAGAAAGTTGGTCTTGTTGTTGTTGTGTTTGTTTGTTCCATAATAATATAGTTTTAAGGTTTAATCAAAGAAATGGAAAAAATTATACAACTCTAAATTATTGACTTTTAAGTTTTTAACAATTAAATTGTTTAAAACATTGAATTACTTTGTTGCATCAAGGTTTCTATGCGCTTTAAATGAAAGAATAATTTAACCCAACATTTTACTTAATGTCAATTTTACACTAAGTATCGATTTTTTGCTAAATTTGAGCAGGAAACGGTCGTGATGTTTTGATCTAAAATGAGTTACTATGCGCGCAATCATCAATGGTGTTGGGAGTTACATCCCTGAAGTCACCGTAAGAAACGAAGACTTTTTAGCACATCAATTTTATTCAGATTACCAACAAAAAATCGATGAAGATCCAACTTCCATCATTCGGAAGTTTCAAAAGATTACTGGCATTTCTGAACGACGTTACGTTTCTGCGGATTTAACAAACGAGGACATCGCATTTGTCTCTGCTCAGCGTGCATTGGAACAGTCGTCGATCGACAAAGAATCATTGGATTATGTTATTGTTGCGCACAATTATGGAACGGTAGTGAGCGGAACCAATCGTTCCGACTTTATGCCGAGCATAGCCACCCGTGTAAAACATCGCTTGGGAATTCGAAACAATGATTGTGTTGCGTATGACATCATTTTTGGTTGTCCAGGTTGGGTGGAAGCCATGATTCAAGCAACGATCTACATTCAAAGTGGTCAGGCTAAACATTGCTTAGTTATCGGTTCTGAAACCCTTTCCAGGGTAGTTGATCATGCTGATCGTGACTCCATGATTTTTGCAGATGGGGCAGGGGCCTGTGTGTTAAGTGCTGAAGCCACATCTGAAAAGGGTGTTCTAGGATTTGCTTCGCAAACGTTTTCCTTCGAGGAAGCAGATTTTCTTTGCAACGCTCAATCCTTTGCTGATCAGGAAAACGAACAAGATCGTTTCATCAAAATGCAGGGAAGAAAGATCTATGAATTTGCCTTAAATCATGTTCCATCCGCCATGAAACGCGCACTAGAAAAGAGTGGAATTTCCTTGGCTGATCTCAAGAAAGTGTTGTTGCATCAAGCAAATGAAAAAATGGACGAAGCCATTATTCATCGATTTTATGGACTGTTCAATGAACCAACTCCCGAAGGTATTATGCCTATGAGCATTCATTTGTTGGGAAATAGTTCGGTTGCAACCGTTCCAACCTTATTAGATTTAATTCTTCAAAACAAACTCGAGGGGCATCACATTCAAGCGGGAGATTGCGTCATGATGGCATCTGTAGGGGCTGGAATGAATATCAATGCACTCGTTTACCAATTTTAAATAACCAACCTTGATTTATTCAACCAAATCAATTGAACCTCTGTTGTTTCTTGGAGTCGTTCCGCAAGTTTAAAATAGCGTTCAGATAAAGTGGATAAAAAGTCTTGAGCTTTATTCCCCTCGTCGCTCAATCCTTTCAGTTTATCAATTCCCCAGAATTTCACTAAGTGATCAATGATGTTGGCATAATCGTGACTGGTATAGACGCCGATTTTCTGGGTAATCGCAGCGTAATAGCTATAATTGTTCTTTTCCGTGCCAGCATCCATAAGGGAAGCGGGCATGACAATTTTCTTTTTCATCATTTGAACAAATGCAGCCAATCCACCATTTGGATCTGTATCAAAAACTTTGCTCATGAAAAATTTATAGGCTTTTTCATGAAGTGCTTCCTCGCCTGCGATGGTATTGCAAATTTTAGCTAACAATTTATCACCAGATTTGAAGGCGATTTTCCCGGTATTCATATGGGAAATTTTAGTGGCGCGCTCTTGAAATGACGTATAAATCAACCCGTTATAAGGATCTGCGTACGTTTGCAGGTCGATGCCGTTGTGAATGAGTCGTTGAATGCTCATCTCTACTTCACGCATATCGACACGCCCACTCAAATACAAATACTTATTTAGTAAATCTCCATGGCGATTTTCCTCTGCGGTCCATAAGCGCGACCAGCGTACCCAAGCGTTGGAGCTAGCGACATTTCGTTCCTCGTTAACACCTTTTAATAAGTTGAAAAACGTTTGGTAGGATGGTAGCGCTTCTTCCGTGATCATGTTACCAACCAGTGAAACCATGACAGTATCCGGAACACCCGCAATATTTTCCTGCAGTACGTTTACTTGATCCGCAAAATCTTGATCGGCTGCATTTGGTAGAAAATCTGTTGGCTGCCAACATTCCTCCGGTAGATTCATTTTGTCAGAGATAAAAGCATGTACATCCGGCTCGATTGATTTCAGTACTTCCATTTTGTGTTCGATAGCCATGCTTTTTTCAGGGTGGGTTAAATGTGAGTGTAAAAATAGGCTTTATAAAAGGACTATTTGTTTATTTCTAAGAACAGATGTTTTATTAACGAATTTGTTCCTTCAGTTATACCCACACCCCATCAATTCAATTTACACGTTTTGTGAATTAGTCAATGGTCATTAAAACTTAAAAAGATGAAAAAATTAATACTTACGCTTACCTTAATCACCCAACTTTGCTCGGTGGACTTATTTGCTCAGAATGCCGTAAGCACCACAACAACAAGCTCCAGTTTTGTTTGTGATGGCACAGCGTCACTAGATACAACGAATGTGGATGTTGCATC
>JBEEIV010000189.1:0-10533 GCA_041169645.1 Bacteroidota bacterium | reverse complement strand
CAGCGGCATTTATTCAAGCCAAAACAAGTATCCAACCGAGCATAGGTATTATATTAGGAACTGGACTAGGTGGATTAGTAAAGGAAATCGAAATTGTGGACGAAATTCCTTACGAAATCATCCCCAACTTTCCGGTATCAACCGTTGAAAGTCATTCAGGGAAACTTATTTTTGGTCGATTAGGAGGTAAAAACGTCGTTGCTATGCAAGGTCGCTTTCATTACTACGAAGGGTATGATTTACAACAAGTTACTTTCCCTGTTCGCGTAATGAAATTACTTGGAATTGATAGACTATTTGTCAGCAATGCATCCGGAGGAGTAAATCCTGATTTTGAAGTAGGTGAAATCATGATCATGAATGATCACATTAATTTATTTCCGGGAAATCCATTGATTGGCAAGAACATAGATGAATTAGGTCCACGTTTTCCTGACATGAGTGACCCATATGATGAAACAATGATTGCGATGGCTCAAAACATTGCCAGTGAATTATCGATTAAAGTTTCTGTAGGATGTTACGCTGGACTTACTGGTCCGACATTAGAAACACCATCCGAATATAAATACGTTCGTGTCATTGGAGCCGATGCCGTTGGAATGTCAACCGTTCCGGAAGTAATCGTAGCAAGACACATGAGTATTCCTTGTTTCGCAATTTCAATTATTACAGACTTAGGAGTACCTGGAAAAATTAAAAAAGTTAGTGTTCAAGATGTCATTGAAGTAGCAAGTAGACAGGAACCGAAAATGACGCAAATCATGAAAGAACTCATTTCACGCATCTAAACACATGGAAGCTGCCATACGCGATAAATACGAAGTAGTCATTGGATTAGAGGTCCATGCGCAAATGTTAACCAAAACGAAAGCGTATTCAAATGACGTGAATGAATACGGTTCCGCGCCAAATTCAAACATCAGTGCGGTAACATTGGGACATCCGGGAACGCTCCCTGTGATGAACAAAAAAACCATTGAATTCGCCATCAAACTTGGACTAGCTTGTGATGCTCACATTGCACCGGCCCAACATTTTGCGCGCAAAAATTATTTTTATCCCGATTTACCGAAGGGATATCAAATTACCCAAGATACAACCCCAATATGTACCGGAGGTAACATCATTGTTCGGACGGAAAACGGAAGTGAAAAATCCATAGGACTGACACGGATTCACATGGAAGAAGATGCCGGAAAAAGCATTCACGACGTCGATGTGTATGACACCTTGGTTGACTTAAATCGCGCAGGAACTCCCCTATTGGAAATTGTATCTGAGCCGGATATTCGTTCATCTATAGAAGCATATAATTACCTCACTGAAGTACGTAAACTGGTTCGCTATTTGGATATCTGTGATGGAAACATGGAGGAAGGATCTTTGCGTTGTGACGCGAATATTTCCGTGCGATTAAAAGGAGTAGCTGAATTCGGAACAAAAGTCGAAGTAAAAAATATGAACTCCATACGCAACGTTCAGCGTGCCATCGAATTTGAGATTCAACGACAAATAGAAGTCCTGGAAAATGGAGGAACACTTTCGCAAGAAACGAGAGCTTTTGATGCATTAAAAGGAATTACCATCTCCATGCGTTCCAAGGAAGCAGCCAATGATTACCGCTACTTTCCGGAACCAGACCTACCTCCTATTTCAATAACCAAAGAACAAATTGAGGCGGTTTCAAGAGAAATGCCCGCATTACCTCGTGTCTTGTTTCAACGCTATACAAATGAATATGGTTTATCGGAATACGATGCATATAACATTACGGACAACAAAGGGATTGCACTGTATTACGAAGCGATTTTAGCACACACAAAAAATTACAAAGCAGCAGCTAATTGGTTGATGGGAGATGTGAAATCCTATTTGAATGAGTTTGGAATTGACATGGAGAAATTCCCATTAAAACCTCTTACCATTGCGCAGCTCATTCACCTTGTGGAAGAAGGAAAGGTTTCCAATTCTGTTGCCTCTCAACACATATTCCCTGCATTATTGAACTCCAATGAGAGTCCTTTGGAAATTGCGGAACGTTTGAATTTAATTCAAAATTCTGACGAAGATGCCTTAAAAGGATTTATCCTAAAGGTATTTGAATTAAATCCAGATGAAGTTTCCAGGTACAAAGCTGGTGAAAAACAGTTGACTGGTTTTTTCATGGGACAACTAATGAAAGTTTCCCAAGGAAAAGCTGATCCGAAATTAGCGAATGGATTGTTACGTCAAATGCTAGAAGCATGAAAATGTGGCTCATAAAATACAAAACCTGGATCGTCGTCATCGGCATTTTAGCTTTGGTGGGAGGAATTGTATGGTACAATAAATACCAGAAGGAACTGATTGAAACTGGTGGACTAGAATCCAACTTTGTCGTGAAAGGAACGATCAAGGATGGAGATGGAATGATGTTATATGTCGAAGCGCCAAGTGACAAGGGAACAATTCCAGTTGCAGAATGCGAAATTGGAACAAATGGTGACTTTGAAATCAACGGAAATATCCCTGGTTTAGGATATTTTTTCTTGCGAATAGGAAATGAAAACAATAGCCTAATTCCCATTACACTCAGACCCAACGACAAACTACAGATTCGCACAAGCGTAAGTGATTTTGTGACCAAACCAAATGCATCAGGAACGGACTGGAGTAGTACCATGAACCAATACCTCAAGGAGTTTGAAAACTTCCAAGCTACGCAGGAAAAACTTCAAGTAAATGCTGAAAAACGAAGCAAAGAAGAGGTATCAAAACTTTTTCTTGAGGCCAAACGAAAAATGGAAAATTTTTCTAGAATACACATGTTGAAGAATCCGAGTAATCCATATAATATCATTTTATCGATGGACCTTCTACCCAGCATGAGCTTTGAAGATTGGGATGCTAGCAATTTAGATGCCTTGAGAAAAGTAACTGAGGCGTTTGAAGAAAAATACACCGGACAACCTGCCGCAGAAACATTTAGAAATCAATATGCTCAAATTGAAAATGCTTATTTCGAATTTTCATCTTCTATTAACGGCACCGTTCCTGCTCCTGACATTGCGTTACCGGACCCTAACGGTGAAACCCTAAAACTATCTGATCTAAAAGGAAAAGTTGTTTTAGTTGATTTCTGGGCATCCTGGTGTGGACCTTGTCGCGCCGAAAACCCCAATGTCGTTAAGCTTTACGAGAAATATAAAAACAAAGGATTTACCGTTTATTCTGTTTCCTTGGATGAGGATGCAAGTAAATGGAAAGAAGCCATTCAGAAAGATAAACTCTCTTGGAAAACACACGTGAGCGATTTGAAAGGTTGGAAAACTCCGCTGGTAAATACCTATGGCTTTGAAGGAATTCCATTCACCGTCCTATTAAATAAGGAAGGAAAAATCATTGGTAAAAACCTCCGAGGCGAAAAATTGGAAGAAAAATTAAACGAGATCCTGAACTAATATGAAAAATTGCATCTTTCTTTTGTTGTTCGTTTTTCCATCCATTCTTTTTTCACAGAAGGCGATTCAAGCTACTGTGTCCGGAATGATCTTTAATTCACGTGTGGATTCCGTCTTCATTTCGCAATTTTTTGGTTCTTACTATAAAAATTATGCAGCGGCTCCAATGGATGACAAAGGGAACTTTAAATTCAACCTTTCCTTGCCAACCTCAGATTATTTTTACTTGCGAGTTGGTACTGAAAACATTCATTTGATATTGAAAAATGGCAGTGACATCAAAGTATATGGAGATGGTTCAAAATTAGGGGAATTTTGCAATTTTATTGGTTCCGATGAATCCAAAGCTATGAATGACTTTTCACATACATCCGATAAGTGGAAAGCCAAAAGTGACTCTGCAATCAATGCCATTCGACTCGATCCAAGCCGCGAAAAAATCATCAATGACTATATGACGCAAGAATTCTATAAGTTCAATAGTGAGCTTCAAGGGTTCATCGGTGCAAACCCAAATTCGCCTGCGCTTATTTTAGCTTTAGCAAATATGAATGCTCAGCAGGACATGAAGGCATATGAAAATGTGTTAAATCAACTGTATTCTGTTTTCAGTGAAAGTCCAACCGTCCAATCCTTTTACGCCAATTTCAGCCAATTAAAAAAACAAATGGAAGAGGCTCAATTACTTTCACCCGGGAAAATTGCTCCAGATTTTACAGAATTGAAAACAGACCGAAAAAAATCCCTAACGCTTTCGGATTTGCGGGGTCAAATCGTTTTGATTGATTTCTGGGCGTCTTGGTGTGGACCATGTCGTAAAGAAAATCCAAACGTGGTAAAAACGTATGAAAAGTACAAAAAAGATGGTTTTACGATTGTCAGTGTTTCTTTAGACACAGATGCTCAAAAATGGATCAAAGCCATTGAACAAGATCAGCTTTCTTGGCCAAACCACGTGAGTGACTTGGGTGGTTGGAGCAGTAAAGTTGCGCAACAATACCAAGTAACAAGCGTTCCGTTCACTGTACTTCTTGATCGAGATGGAAAAGTGATTAAAACCAACCTGAGGGGACCAGCATTGGAAGAAGAACTAAAACGTATTTTCGGTCATTAATGACGCTACATCAAAAATATACCTATTTCGCTTCAGATTTTCATCTGGGAACTCCAGATATTCAAAGTAGTCGCAAGCGGGAAAATGAAATCATTGCATGGTTAGATTACATTGAAAAGGATGCTGAAGAACTCTTTTTAATTGGAGATATTTTTGATTTTTGGTTTGAATACAAAACCGTCATCCCTAAAGGATATGTCCGTCTACAAGCAAAAATTGCGCAGTTCGTTGAAAAAGGAATCCCGGTTCATTTTTTCAAAGGAAATCACGACATGTGGATGTTTCATTACTTTCAAGAAGAATTAGGTATTCAACTCCATTCCGATGAATATTGCTTTGAAAAAAACGGCAAACGATTTTTTGTTGCACATGGCGATGGATTAGGTCCGGGAGACTATACTTATAAATTCATTAAACGGGTATTTAGGAACCCACTTTGCCAATGGGCATTTGCACGCTTACATCCTAATTTTGGTTTATCAATAGCAAATTACTTTTCTCGTAGTAGTCGTAAAAGTGGTGAATCAAAGGACATGGTATATGCAGGAAATGAACAAGAATGGCTGTATCAATTCGCTCTGTCACATCACAAAACTGACCCGAAAGACTTCTATATTTTTGGCCACCGACACTTACCGATGGAATTGAAAATAGAAGATGGAACCTACATCAATACAGGAGAATGGTTGTATGCACAAACATTTGCCCGATTTGATGGGAACCGACTTGAATTGTGTCGTTGGGGAAATGGTAAAATGGAAGCATACGATGCAAAAAGGAATTGAAAAACGCTGGGAACACCTGACACTCGAATCCCTTTCAGGTGTGGCAAAAGAACTCATAGATCTCATTCCGCGACCTGTTTTTGTGGCCATTCAAGGTGAAATGGGCGCAGGAAAAACAACCTTCGTTCAAAACGTATTGCGCGGTCTAGGAATAGAGAAACCTGATGGATCCCCTACCTATGCCATCATTCACGAATACCTCAATCCAGAAGGTGTAAAAGTATATCATTTGGATTGCTACCGCATTGAAAATGAACAAGATGTTCTGCAGCTTGGTTTAGATGAATTGTTTGAAGAAAATGCCTACTTCTTTGTGGAGTGGCCCGATAAAATTGAAAAAATACTTCCAGAAGACGCGAATTGGCTGTATATTCGTTGTGAACCCCTTGGTGAACTGAGAGAAATCGTACTGAATTATGATAACTGATCCTGAATTATTAAAAACCTTGATCCAAAAAGGGAGCCTACTTCCGAAAGAAGAAATGCTCGAGGTGCGCAAGAAAAAAGGGAATTTGTTTATTGGAATCCCAAAAGAAACATCGTTTCAAGAACGACGCGTTGCACTTGTTCCAGAAGCTGTATCATTATTGGTTTCGAATGGACATCAAGTTCTCATGGAATCAAAGGCGGGAGAAGGATCAAATTTCACGGATAATGAATACAGTGAGGCGGGTGCACAAATCGTACATGACCGCAAAGCCATTTATGGTTGTGACATCATCTTAAAAGTTGCTCCACCTTCAGAGGAAGAAGTTGAACTTATGACTGGAAATCAAACCTTCATTTCCGCGCTGCAAATTTCAACCCAACCAAAAGAAATCCTTCAGAAGTTAATTGCAAAGAAAGTTACCGCTATCGCTTGGGACTACATTCAAGATGAAGATGGTGTCTTTTCAATCGTACGCACCATGGGTGAAATTGCCGGGACAACTTCTATATTGGTTGCAGGAGAATTGCTTTCCTCTTTTTCACAAGGAAAAGGATTAATGTTAGGTGGTATTGCCGGTGTTCAGCCAGCTGAAGTAGTCGTAATTGGTGCAGGAACCGTCGGTGAATTTGCGACGCGTGCAGCACTTGGACTCGGTGCCTCCGTGAAGGTATTTGACAATTCATTGTCGCGATTAAGACGCCTACAAAACGACTTAAGTTCCCGCGTTTACACGTCTATCATTCAACCAAAGGTTTTAGCGAAAGCCGTTAGAAGAGCCGATGTTGTCATTGGAGCACTGCGGTCTCCGATTGGACGTACACCTTGTGTCGTGAACGAAGAAATGATTGAAAGCATGAAATCAGGATCTGTACTCGTGGATGTTAGCATCGATCAAGGTGGGTGTTTTGAAACTTCACGTGTGACCAATCACAATGATCCAACTTTCATTAAACACGGCGTTGTACATTATTGCGTACCAAATATTGCATCACGCGTTTCTCGTACCGCTTCTTTTGCATTGTCCAACACCTTTTCACCTATGATCATAGAGATGGGAGAAAAAGGTGGTGTGGTGGATTTAATTCGAACACACAGCGGCTTTCGAAATGGCGTTTACATGTATAAAGGAATACTGACCAATGAAGTACTTGGGAAAGTTTTCGACCTGAAATACAAAGATATTCACTTGCTACTTCCAGGCATGTAATGAATCCAATTGTACCTTTAAATTTACCCAAAACGGAATTGAAATTAAGCCGTATTGCTGATGAAATTTGGGTGAATTGTTTGATCCGTAAAAAGAAAATAATTTTGACACCGGAAGAATGGGTTCGTCAACATTTTATCGCATTTTTAACTGATCATCTTGGTTTTCCAATCGCCCGAATAGCCGTAGAAAAATCCATTCAATACGGTAGCTTAACCAAGCGATGGGATATTTTGGTTTACGACCATCAATTTAATCCCCTCATATTGATCGAATGCAAAGCTCCCAGCATTTCCATAAACAAGGATACCCTTTATCAAGCGTTGACCTATCAGAAAGAAATGCAAGGAAGGTTCATCCTATTAACAAATGGACAGGACCACTCCATTTTTGAGGTGGATGTTGAAAATCAGCAATTCATTGAGCAGAGAGAATTCCCAAGGAATGAATCCTTAATTATTTAAGTAATTCCATTCACCCGATTTCATACGCTGGTATTCACGTGCCAGGTAGGCAAGTTGTATGCGCATCAAATCAAAAGCTGCTTCAGTCTCGGCACTGATTTCTTTTTTTCGCATTTTCAATTGAAGCTTCATGGACATCGCATGCATGAGAATTTCGACATCTTGACGCTGTTGCATGTTTGACTTTTGCTTAAATTCTTCCAGTGCTTCATGTGCATTTTCACACAATGATTTATACTTGGCATCGTTCATAACAGTCAGTAAACTATTATGCAAATAGGTGAGCTCAACTAATGTTTCTTGAACTTCGTCAATATGTCCCTCCTTTTGAAGTCCTTTTGATTTCATCTCACGAACCAATTGCTCATACCAGGAAATCTGTTCACTTAATTGAAAGGAATCACGTATCGCCGGCTCCAATACCTGGGATTTTATGCGTTCCATATCAAGATCCAATGAACGAACTAACTCTTCAATTTGAAACAAATACAGTACGTATTCAGCAACGTTTTCTATTTTTTTTGATTCAGTTGGACGCATCTTATTTTAAATCCTTTTCAATTTGAGCTTGATTCTCGTTTAAAAAATTCACAAATTCCTCCGTGACATCCATGTTTGGGTTGATAAAATTGATTTGACCACCCGATCCATGCATCAACAAAATATCAATTTGATGTTGCTCGCAGTATTTTTTACCTAAAGCTTCAATTTTTTTATTCACCGCTTCCAACGACTTCATCGCTTCTTCTTCTATTTTGGCTCCTTCCGTCTGCTGGTATTGCATGATTTGATTCTGCATCTCTTGAGCTCTTTGTTGAACTTGAGCGATTTCATTTTGTGAGAGTAAACCTCCACGAGCTTCCGCATCCTTCTTTGTTATAAAAGCTTCATATGCCTTAGTTCTGCGTTGAACTTCTGCTTCGAAAGCCGTTTGCTTTTTCTTAATGGCAGCTTCTTCTTTCTTGAAAAACTCAAAATGTTCCTTGATGCTATCATTCGAATAATAGGCAATTTTCATTCCGCCTAATGACTTAGACTCAATTTTCGGAGTTGTGTTCTTTTTTGCAGGAGTTTTATCACCACAAGAAACAAAAGTAGTTAGTACCAATACTGCCAATGCAAGTAAAAAATTCGTTTTCATAGGTTTAATTTGATTGTAAGATGAGCAGCCAGTCATTTCTCATATCAATGAAGCGTTGGATGCATTTGGTTAAAAAAGCTCCTTGAATCAAGGATTCTATTTGATCAATTTGCGGGAAATCCGATTCATTCACTTTATACGATTGCTCATACTGATCTAAGGAAATACTTAAGATATATTTCCCATTGTATGCATGTAATTGAATGAGGAAACGTTCGTGAGGAATCTGTTTTATTAATCGCATAGACAAAAATAGCAATTTTCCATTGCTTGTCTGCGTTAGGCGTTAGGAAATGGTTTTAATACATCAAATTCAAAGACGATTTGAGTTAATTGCTCCATGTCTTTTCCTAACTCGAACATATCCAAATCATTCTCCTCATAATTCCAATGAACATGAACCATGTGTCCTTCTTTTAAAATGTCGTTTAACACATACAATACCTCCACTAAAGCCGAGGATGAACTCGTGTCTAACGAATCTATAAATAAATTGAGGCAGGTTTTTTTTGCCGGATGGACACTATATGCCTTTACCCAAGAAATAATTGGCTGCCAAAATGCAACCGAATTTTGATCAATCGATTTACCGTTGATTTCCATTATTCCGTTCGATAGAAAAGAAACATGGGGTGTTTGTTCTGTTTGGGCAATAATTAAATGATCCATATTCAAATAAGAGGGCCAAAATTAGGGAAACGTTAATAAATCATAAAATTTTTAGACATCAATTTGTCTTTTTTTTCATAGCGAGTCGAAAGGAGTCTTTTATACAGCTCACTATCTGACACTTAGTCCATGACTTCTGGAACGAATACACGTGTGAATCGTTACGAATTTTGAGGTGAATTGGAAAATGAAGGCCGGTAATGCATCATGAACTGAGCTAAATTTGATTTCAGCAGAAAATAAAAGAGAAAGAATCTGATCTTTTTTATCATTCCATGAGGTGATTTTAATTTTTTATTCTAATTTCGGACTGTTAATTCTCACTAATCACAAGTAAAACCGTTGCTTTTTAAACATTTATGACCAGTATTTTTGTTGCCAAATTAGATTTTGGAGTGACCAATGAACAATTAAGACAATTGTTCGAACAACATGGTAGCGTAATCAAAGTGAATGTCGCTACTGACAGAGAAACAGGTAAATCAAGGGGCTTTGCCTTTGTTGAGATGGCTAACCGCGATGAAGCCATGAACGCCATCGATGCGCTAAATGGACATATGATTAATGGCAGAGATATTGCCGTAAAAGAAGCAGAACAGCGCGGAGACACACGCCCAAACAACAACACCCGTTCAACAAGTGATTTTCAACGTCCTTCTTCCCCACGTTCGGATGACCGCAGACCAGCATCGCCCTCTTTAGGTTCTGAAACACCATTGATTATCCCACCGATTGATTCCTTGAAAACGGAACCAAGAAAAAAAGTAAACAAGGACCGCAAACCTGGTGATTCTGACTCGGACAACCGAAACAAAAAACCGAAAATGGATGCGTACAAGAAAAGTGGTAAAATGAATCGTTTCTTCGATGACGATGATGACGATGATTTTGATGAAGACTTATTCTCGTACAAAAAAAGAGACGAAGAGGAGGATTTTGATGAGGATGACGATGAGGATTTCGCATAGCGTTGAACGCTATTCAGTTCTTTCGTTGTACCTTTGCGCCCGATGTCATCGAATTACGCAGATAAATTAAATCATCCTGTATTTAAAGTTGTAGCGAAGTATGCAACCGACCATGGATTAGAAGCCTATGTGATAGGTGGTTTCGTTCGTGATGTCATCATGCAGCGCCCATCCAAAGATATTGACATTCTTGTTCTTGGTGATGGACCTCAATTTGCCGAAGACATTGCGAAAATCCTACGCGTTAAAAAAGTGAGTGTTTTCAAAAATTTTGGCACTGCACATTTTAAATACAAAGACTTAGATGTCGAA
>JBEEIV010000188.1:0-11110 GCA_041169645.1 Bacteroidota bacterium | reverse complement strand
AGGTAGCCAGAAGTATAATGATACCAATCATTTTTGCTGCGCGGGAGGGTAGACATATACCCGTCAAAAGAATCACCTTTTGTAAATGTGGTTTTATGTTCAATTCCGATGCTGACACGTTTTCCAATTTGATAACCAAGACCAAATCCCAAACTAGGCATCCATTTCACGTTGTAGGAATTATTCGCGCCGCCATCCAACCTTGTTTCATAGATTCCATCCAGAGTGGACGAAAGTTGAGGAGAAATGGGTCCATTTTGTAGCAAGGATGCATAGTCATACAAGGCAGAGGAGTCAAGTCCATTTAACAAATCTCCATAAGTTTGAGTCCAAGTTAATCCAATCCCACCGAAGATATAAGGGTCGAATCCAGATCGTTCATGAACAGAGTTGAGGTGTAAGACGAGTTCCATACTCAATCGTTTCACATCGGTTTGAAAATTATTTACATAAACAGATGAACTATCCAAGTGATACATGGTGAGTGGTCCACCTGCATAATTGTTTAAGGAGAAGGTATCGATGTCTTGTCCAACCCAAGAGCCTGTTAAAAAGCGTCCTCTGAGGTCAAAGCTTATGCGTTTACCATAATCATAATTGAATGAACGTCCAAGCGTAAGTCCATATCCAGAACTATTCACATTCTTAACATCATTCGTGTTCCAAGTCACGCCAGTATTTAAGCCCCAAAACCAGTTCGAGTTGAGGTCGTATGCAACGTGTTGTGCGTGCGTAAAAGAAAAACTTAGGAAGAGTATGCTCAGAACGTACCATTTTTTCATAATCAGCTTTTTTTTAGGGTCTTTACCTATTTTCATGCCAAATTTCCGAATTTTTCAATGAGAAAAAAAATCTGCTTTTATAGCGAGGAAAATTCATGGTTTTTTGGGGAAATAGGTGTATTTTTTGAAGCGTAATATCAATAGTAAATCTGTTGGGACATCCCGTTGAATTGTTGCGCCTAGCAATTGGGTTTTTGTATCGTAGATGACCTGAAAGTCTTTTTGAAATTCGCCATAACGGTAAAAATGTATTTGCATTAAGTTACCATATGTATCGTAGGAGTATTTCCATTCTTCATCGGCCAATTCTTCGTGATCGTTGTACTGTGCTTTTGAAGCAAGTAAGCCACGTTCATTGTACGTAAAGATAGTCTTTCGTTCTTCAGAGCTCACCCTAAAATGCGTTGTTTTTGCAACTAAATAATGGTCCTCATTGTAACGACAAACAATATCTAGATAGGGAAGACGGTAATTATTAAAACGAATTTGTTCCACCTCGTTTGCTCGATGGAGGTATTGAAAATATTCAATGTTTAATAAATTAGATTCAATTACTTGGTCTAATTTATAGGAGTACACTTCTCGGAAGGTACTTTCTGATTCAAGTTGATGTAAGGTGTCGTAGGTGTATTTAACCGTTGTATACCCACCATTTTCCGACTTGCGATGCGAAAGAAGTAGTCCATCATCAGAGAAGGAAAATTGATGTAAAACGCTGTCTTTTTTTCGTTGAATGGTGCGAATATCGAGCGTTTCGATCAAGTGACCGCTTTCATCAAATTTGTACCGAAACCAATCATTGGTTTCATGTACAATATCATTTGGTTTTTTTGTGGAATAATTTCCTTCAATGGATTTGATGTGATTTGAACGTACAATTTCCTGATTGAAAAAAGGCACATCTGTGAATGCTTCTCCTTCTCGATTTAACAAAAGTTGTCCCCAACCATTCAATGGAAGAAGAAATAAAAGGAATAAATGAAGGATGTACTTCAATCGTATTTTAAAAGGTGCTTAATACGCTCTTCCAACTTGCTTTTTTCGCAAGTAGCGCATCAAGTTCATTAATGGAAATTCGGATTTGTTCCATGGTGTCCCGGTCTCGTACAGTAACGGTATCATCACTCAGGGTTTGGTGATCAATCGTGATGGAGAATGGTGTCCCAATGGCATCTTGTCTACGGTATCTTTTTCCAATAGAGTCTTTTTCATCGTACTGTATGGAATAATCAAACTGAAGAGCCTTCATGATTTCCCTTGCTTTTTCTGGTAACCCATCTTTTTTCACAAGTGGAAGCACTGCTGCTTTATATGGAGCTAACACTGGTGGAATGCGTAAAACCACACGTTCTGAGCCATCTTCTAATTGCTCGTTTTGATAGGCGGCACTTAATACCGACAAAAACATACGGTCTAATCCAACGGATGTTTCTACAACATATGGGACATAACTTTGATTTAACTCAGGATCAAAGAATTGCAGTTTTTTACCAGAAAAGTGTTCGTGCTGTTTTAAATCGAAGTCTGTTCTAGAATGGATTCCCTCTAATTCTTTGAATCCCATTGGGAAATTGTATTCAATGTCACAAGCCGCATTGGCGTAATGAGCGAGTTTTATGTGATCATGGAATCGGTAAAGTTGTTCACCAAGTCCTAAGTTTTTGTGCCATTTTTCACGTGCATCTTTCCAATAAGCATACCAAGTCATTTCTTCTCCGGGACGAACGAAAAATTGCATTTCCATTTGTTCAAATTCGCGCATGCGAAAAATAAATTGACGCGCAACGATTTCATTTCGAAAGGCTTTTCCAATTTGTGCAATTCCAAATGGGATTTTCATGCGACCTGATTTTTGCACGTTTAGGAAATTGACAAAAATTCCTTGTGCGGTCTCTGGTCGTAAATAGATGGTTGATGCGTCACCAGCTACGGACCCAAGTTCTGTTGAGAACATCAAATTGAATTGTCGCACTTCCGTCCAGTTTTTAGAACCCGAAACCGGACAAACAATTTCCAAGTCAATGATGAGGTTACGCACTCCTTCTAGGTCATTGTTTTCCAACGACTCGCGCATACGTCCTTCGATGGACTGAATTTTCTCTAAGTTGCGCAGTACATTTGGATTGGTTGCTCTAAACTGTGTTTCATCAAAATCAGCTCCAAAACGATTTTTACCTTTCTCAACTTCTTTTTCGATTTTTTGTCGGATTTTCTCCATGTGATCTTCTAACAACACATCTGCGCGGTAGCGTTTTTTGGAGTCCTTATTATCAATTAAAGGATCATTAAATGCATCAACATGACCAGAAGCTTTCCACGTTGTTGGGTGCATAAATATGGATGCATCGATTCCGACAATGTTCTCATGCATTTGCACCATTGCTTTCCACCAATAGGTTTTAATGTTGTTTTTCAACTCAGAACCTAATTGTCCATAATCGTAAGTAGCAGCAAGCCCGTCGTAAATTTCTGATGAAGGGAAAATAAATCCGTATTCCTTTGAATGCGAAATGATGTCCTTTAATTTGTCTTGATTTTGATCCATGCCACAAAGTTAGTCCTAATTGAGATTGGAGCGATAAAAAGTAAAAACAATTTCAACAAAGCGTTTTTGAAAGATTGGTGCGATTGCTTACTTTTACAACATGCGTTTGTATCTAAGCCCTAGTGAATTTATTGAGACAAGTGAAGCCATTGATATTTCAATGACACTTGAAGCCTCGGAAGGAAATGTGCGTGCTTGGTATGTTGATTCTCCAAGAATGGAGATTGTACGTGCCAATGGATTTGTGGGAAGCATTGAAGAAGGAGGGAGTGTAAATTTTCGTGATGTTTTTTTCAATCCGCATGGACATGGAACCCATACCGAATGTTGCGGTCATATTACAAAGGAAGTGCATGCGGTGAATGATGTCCTCAAGGAATATTTCTACCGAGCTACGGTGATTACCGTTGATCCGATAAAATTGGAGAACGGCGATTTTATTGTTCGAAAAAGCCAAATTGAGCCTTTTTTAACTGCTGATTTCAGCAGTGCGGTTATCATTCGAACCTTACCAAATCACCCAAATAAAAAACATACAAACTATTCGGGAACGAATCCATGTTATTTTGACTTAGATATAATCGAGTTGCTGAACCAATTTGATGTCAAACATTTTTTAGTGGACCTTCCTTCGGTAGATCGGGAAGAAGATGGTGGAGCATTAGCTTTTCATCATGCTTTTTGGAATGTACCCGAGCAGCCAGATTTTGATCGCACCATCACTGAATTAATTTATGTCCCATCGGAAATCCCAGATGGAAACTATATCTTAGAAATTCAAATGGCTGCTTTTCAGAATGATGCTAGTCCAAGTCGACCAGTGCTTTACCAGATACAATAAAAAAAGGGCTTTTCAGCCCTTCCTAGTAGTAGACATTAAAGTCTGAGTGGTACGTTTTAGTTATAAGGACAGGATCTTCTTACATATATTCCCAAGGGACGTCGACAAAAACTATTAAACTCTTATCAAACTAGAAAATGAAACTGCCTCTCCAAGCAGCCTGTCAACTTCTATATATAAGAAGGGTCCTGTTTCTCTCCTTATTTCATTATAAATATAGGTGGTAAGTTTGAAACATGTTTGGTCAAATGAATATCTTCCTCCTAAGAATGAATATTAAACCACTTTTTGTGAATATTCACATCAATCTATTTTCTTTTCAGCGCGTATTTACCTCAAAACACATAAAAAAAGGCACAGACAAACTGCACCTTTTACCTGAATGTTTAGGATAGAGATTCTTATTGAATCACTATTTTTTTCGATCCGTTTTGACCTTGAATTTTGACATGATAAACCCCACTGTACAAAGTGTCCGTTTTGAAATAGGCAATGGTGCTTCCTTGAACGATTTGTTGCGATTGAATGAGTTGGCCCAATACGTCGAACAGTTCTATGGTGTAGGATTGATTGTTTAGGTCATTGACTTGAACCATAATCATATCACTGCTTGGATTTGGGTAAACGGACCATTCATTATCTTTTAATTCTGTTAACGAAGATGTTGGGTTATACGTTGTTACGGTCTCCGAGATACTGGTCACTTTTGCAGCCGTTTTCATCCCATAAAATGTTGGACCAACAACATACGGATAAGCAGAATTCCATTCAGAATCCACCGTTGCAAAATAACAATAAATCCCATTTGGATATTCTGGTGTAACACAAACACGTCCATTATGAATATCTAAATAATCGGCTTGTCCTCCATGACTCACAAATTCATAATCTTCACGAAAGTATCCAAGTGGATATGTTGTACTTACTGCGGGTCCGTCTGGAACGTCTGTTCCATCTGCCCAAATCGTTCGTGTGGTGATGTTGCGCAACTGGTAACCGGATTTCATGCGTGTGATGCCTCCGGTTCCATCCGTATTCGCATAACCATAGGCACCATAAATCGGGAATCCGTCATAAGCATAACCAATTAATGGTGAGTGAACGTTAGAATCGATCACGTAAAGTCCATCGGCATCATATAAATCACAGACGTTCGAAATAACAGTCAAATCAAGTTTAAAGGCACTTGGATTTTGGTGATGGTGGTAATTTCCGTTTGCTGGATGTCCCTTTGAGCAATCAAAACCAATTTTTTCAGCCGGAATGGCATCTCGATTCCAAGACATCGATGCAGTAGGCCCACCTGGACAAGGAGACATTCCAGGAAGTCCACCGCATAAGGTGTTGGAAGTAGAATTCCAAGCAACACCATCTCGGTAATCAAATAAGGCAACGCCATTTACAAAAATCCCGATATTTCCTCCTGTTGTTGGTGTAGCAGTTCCCGTATTTTGAGTTGGAGATAAAGGAAGTTTAAAAATGGCATTTTGACTAGTCGCTAGGGATGGGTTTCCATCCAAGAATGGCCCCGTTATGTAGGACGGAATTCCTTTAGTCGATACATATACCCAATTGTTGGAATACTGAACGGTTTGCACGTTGGCTAACGTTGTTTCATTTATAGGTGTAGAGTTTCCCTGAATGTAGTGTCTACCCGTTATACCGGTCGTATTGATCAGCCAATGTTCAATCGCTGGATTCAGTTGTGCCATTGCCTGTTGACCAACGACAAGTGCAGTTAAAAGAAGGTTTATTTTTTTCATAAGCTGTTCATTTTTTAGGATTAGGAATTATTTTTTAGGATGATGCGTATTTCGTTCGTCTTTCGGGTATTTAAAAGCGGGATTAAATAAAAATGCTTGATCACTTAATGTTTTTAAGAAGGCAATCAGGTCTTTTTGTTCATTTGAATTTAGTCCAGAGCGCAATTTTTTTAATTCTTTGCTGTAATAGGTTTCCTTTTCATGTAGTTGACCATAATGAGCGAGCACATCCTTCAATTGTTTGAATCGTCCGTCGTGCATGTAGGGGAAACTAAATTCAATGTTTCTCAAGCTCGGGATTTTAAAAAGTAAAGAATCTTGGCTTCTCTGGGTAATTCCCATGCGTCCCATATCCATTAGTTTAGGATCAAGGGGTATTCCATTCGATTTAAAATCATTTTTCATAAATAAGGGTGGTTTGTGGCATGAAGCACAAAATTTTTCAAAAAGGAGGGACCCCGATTGTTCTTGTTGCGTAAACTGTGCCTCTCCGCGCTGGACACGATCATATTTGGAGTTGGCTGAAACGAGGGAAACGCTAAAACTTGCCAGTGCTTTTAGAAGGGACGACGTTTCAACCAAACTATCGCCGAAGGCCCGGTAAAACCTCCCTCGATAATAGGAGGAGCAATTGAGTCTCCGAATAATTTCAGTGAGTGAATTATCCATTTCCTTTGCATGCGTCAAAGGATTAATGGCTTGTTTGTTTAGTGAACTTACCCCACCGTCCCAATGAAAATAGCTTTGCCAAGCCAGATTGACCAAAACAGGAGAATTTCTTGTTCCTATTTTACCATCAATTCCGTGACTCAGTGCGTGATCAATATGGGTGAAACCGGAATATTGTAAATGGCAGTTGGCACATGAAATGGTACTATCTCTTGATAAATCAGGATCGTAAAAAAGGGTCCTTCCCAATTCAAATTTTTCTTTTGAAAGAGGATTTTGTGAGAAATCGTATACTGGTTTAGGCCAATACTCAGGAATGTAGAAATCAGGATCACTTTTGATTCCTGAGCTTAAAAACAAGAACAAAAGAAATACGGCGGTATACATGATAAGATACTTCATTCGCTTCGGAAATATTTCGAGAGTTCATGACAATACTGTTGAGCATCTTTGCCGGGAATCATGATTTTTTGTCCTTCCGAAAGTGGAATATCATGTTCAAAAAATGGTTTGAGATCAAGAATTAAGCTGTTGCCATGAATCGGAATTTCAACGGTTGTCATCGTTGCAAAGGGTTGTCGATAACCTCCAAGATGTAACTCGAAAGATTGGTCACTCATTTTTATTCCACTAAAGGTACCCGTGCTTTTGAACTGTATGTACCCGGAATTCCACGCCCAATACATCCCATTCATTGGATTCAAGGCTCCTTCAACACTTTCGGACACATGGTAAAAACTATCGAGTCCAAAATGAAAGCGCATGGATTGACAATCATCAATAGGATACTCAGGAAATAAGCTTAGTGAACTCGAGTCCTCTAGTTGGATCAAATGTGGGCCAGTGATTTGATGATTTCTATTTTTGGAGTTAAACTGAAAATCAGATAAATACATTTTCAATTCGTTAAATGAAATACTGTCCTTCCCAAGTGGATAATAGTTTTCGAGTGCAATGGGTTCGTTTCCCCAACGAAAAGAGACATTGATTTGTGCCTTTGCTGCAACGAGCAAAAACATAAAAAACACAAATGCCCCCTTTTTTTTCATGGTCTTTTGAAATGCTTTGGTTTTCCTGCCATTTGAATCATGCGTTGAATAACGCCTTGAAGTGCAGCCCGTTGTTCTTTGTTACATTTGGCTTTTACTTTCGTGAAATGATCAAACGTACAAGAATCGATTTGAAATTGAATCCGACTAATTTTAGCGAAAATCACTTGGTTTTGAGCAGTGTAAGAAGCGTCAATCTTTACATTCATCCGCCATTTTTTTTGTTCTTCGATAAGTTGCTCTTTTTCGTGGATGTGACGATCAAATTCAGCATCCACCCATTGTGCATCTTTCCCATACATCCCAAGAACTTTACTTAATTGAGGAGGATGGGGTGGGTGATCTTTTCCAGGTTTGAACACTTCAAAAAGTAGGAAGATGTTCAGGATGATCAGGAGGCTTATCCCTATGAGTAAAAATTTATGTGCTTTCATTTCTTAGGATTAAATAGAAAGGTCTGAACCAAAATTAGCATATTGTGATTCAAGAATCTGATTTTCAGTCATTTTTTCTTGACTCGCCATGAAATAATACACATTTAGCGCGAGGATTACGCAGCTTAAAATACTCAGTGTATACAACCGGATTTTCTCCTTTTGAGCATGAATCGGACTTTTTAGTAATTTTTCATGAAGGGAAGCGTTGACTTCTATTCGATGATTAAACAGGTGATGTTTCATTTCCATGGCGATCTAAGCTATTTGATGATAATGATGTATAAATCTTGTGTTTTAAATGATATTTTTTAGAATGGGGTCTTTTAATTGAAGAATCAACTGTTGTTTTGCTCGGAAAATGAGTGATTCAACGGCGGACAAGGAAAGGTTCATACTCGCACCGATTTCCTTGTAGCTAAAATCTTCCAAGTGATGAAGGGTGTATGCGATGCGTTGATTTTCCGATAGTTTTTGTACCGCCTGAAAAAACTGCATGGTGCGCTCACGTTCCATGTAGGATTCTTCTGGATTCGGACTCAGGTAGTTTTTGTTTAAAATCAATGCATCATCAATAGGAACTTTTATTCCAAACCGCTTCTTCCGTTTCGCTCGACGAAGGTACTCCAACGATTTATTGAGGGTAATGCGATGAATCCAAGTGGACAACTGTGAATCCCCTTTGAATTGATGCATTGATTGATAAATCGATAGGAAAACATCTTGTGTCGCATCCTCGGCTTCTTCGCGGTTGTGCAATAAGTACCAGCACATGTTCAGTACTTTTTTTTCGTACTGATGAACGAGCTGTTCGAATGCTAACATGTCTCCACGTTGAAGCGCAATGATGTCAATTTCTTCTGCCACGGTAGATTAGATGCCCTTAGGATGAAAAACTTGTGCTATTCAAAAAACAAGCGGCCGTTTACCCATTCTGCATCTAATATAGCGCCTTGCTTTTTGTAAAATTGTAGCGCTGGTTCGTTCCAATCCAAAACTTGCCAGTCCATTCGTTTTACATTCGTTTTTTGTGCGATTTGGACGATTTCATCGAAAAGTAATTTCCCAATTCCAAGCCTGCGCTGATCTTGTTTTACATAAAAGTCTTCTAAATATAGACAAGCTCCTTTCCAAGTAGAGTAGGAAGTGTAATACAAGGCAAAACCAACAATTTCTGAATCTTGAAGCGCGACTATAGCTTGACAAAGGTTTTTCTCAAACAGGTCCCGTGCTAAAGCCTCTGGTGTATTACTTACTTGATCAGGCGCCTTTTCATAAATAGCCAATTCTTTGATTAGTTCAAAAATGGACTGGACGTCTGTAGGAATAGCTGGACGAATTTCGATGTTCATTATTTCAATCCGTTCAAATCAAAACGCAATGTAATCCCTGTTTTAAGGTTGCCAGTTGGATAACTGATGAATACTTTCGGCGTATTGAGGAATTGCTCGTAGTAGAAAATGGCACTCAAATGTTCGGAAAGTTTGTAATTCGCATCCAGTTTAAAGCTCACCGTTGTTTGTCCAGCAGTGGCTTGATTCGTTTGCTCTACGACCTTTCGAATGACCGTTGAATTATCGCGGAAAGAGAAATTAATGTTTATGAGTAAATCACTCGGTTTCAAACTTCGAACAGGTAGTTTCAACTTCGGAACATTGATTACCGTTCCAACAACGATTTCCTTACCAAGTACTTCCGTCACTTGATTGTTGTTTAAGGACAACGTAGTTTGACGGTCTTTTTTGTATTCAAAGTTGGTGGTGATGTTTTTACCCAAGATGTTCCACGTTGCTAACATACCAATTAGCGGTGAAAAACGCTCCGTGATGGTAATGTTTTGAATTTGCATCGCAGCGATGTAATTATTATTGATGTCCTGAGCGGTTGCAAAACCATTTGCGTCTACTGTGGCATTTAAGTTTGTTTGCATGCCGTTAACAGAGACAGATGAGGTATATCCGTGGTTTAATTTAAAGGATTTTACCACATCTTTTGTAAAGGCAAATTTCGTCAATCCACTGTAATTGATGGTCCAGTTTGGAAGCGGCAAATTCGAAAGTGGGGAAACTGATTTTGAATCAATCGATGAGTTGGTATAGGCAGTTAAGAATGCACCCATCACAACTTCTTGTTGGGATCCAGAATAACCACTATAATAACCATTAGGAAGCAAGGTTGCATTCGGATTCTGCGCGCCCAATAGTTGAGATACTTGTTGGCGGTTATTCAACATGTTTTGGAATACAGTTGAAGAAAAGTCTTTTCCTTCTTTGATAAATGCAGAACCCCAAGTAACGGTAGTGTAGGTGAGTGTACTTGTCTCGAATTTACTTTGACTCTCGAATGCATTTGTTGTTGAATTCCAACGATAGAATTCACCTGAGTTTGTACTGTAATTACGACTCAAATTAAGGTTTACGTTGAGATCTTTGATTGGCTCCAATGTTGCCTTTAATTGGAGGTTTGCTGTATGTGTGGTAGTAAATTGTTTGTTTAAGTTTTCATTTTGCACCAACCAATTATTATCCCTAGCGAGGGTACTTACATTGTAACCATTCGCTCTTCCTAAGATATCATATCCTTGTTTTCCGAATACAAATCCAGACATTCCGAGGCTTGTTCCATTCATTCCCAACATGCTTGATTCCTGATTGTATCCTGGTAACATGGTCCCATCGGTTAGGGCATAAGTTCCAGAAACATTTCGGACACTCATTAACAATCGGGCAAAGAAACCACCAATTGGATTCACTTTCTCCTTCTCTTTATCCTTAATGGCTTGAATTCTTAATTGTTTGCGGTCAAAACGTTTTTTCTGACGTTCGTATTGTTTCAATTCTTTCGCCGTCATTTCTTCAATCGGTTTTTCAGGCTTGAATTCAGGTAGTTTCGGTTGACCCGGTTTTTGTTTTCCACCGGTGCCTACGTCACCACCATCACCTCCGTCGTTGGCTACCTTAGAATTGACAGTACTCTTCATTCCTTTGCCATCGGATAAAACGCGTTTAAAATAAGGTATTTTATTGT
>JBEEIV010000187.1:0-8744 GCA_041169645.1 Bacteroidota bacterium | reverse complement strand
ATCTCCGTTGGCTGCGGAACGCTGTTTTTTGTTTTCGCCCGTACCAACCCAAACGGTATTTGGATTCGATGGCGCTAATTCCACGCAAGCAATCGAATAGGATCCATATCCATCAAAAATGGGCGAAAAGGTTATACCGTGATTGTTACTCGTCCATACACCTCCGCAAGCAGCCGCGATGTACCATAAATCTTTATTTGTTGGGTGAACCGCTAAGTCAACGATTCGACCTGAAGTTAGAGCGGGACCAACCATTCGAAAGGACAACGCACCAACTGTTCCGGCATCGTAAGCGGGTTTCACTACTTCTGTGCTTGGCTTTTTTTGAGCAGATAGACCAAGGACACTCATTAAGCTTAAAAATAAGGTAATTTTTTTCATGGAATTAGTATCTAGTTTTCACGTTCTAAAAGTACGATATTTCTACAGAATTCAATTGTAACTTCCCGATTTCCATGTACTCAATATTGAAATCAGGTGAAATTCTGTAAATTAGCAAGAAATAATTGAACAGAATGTGCAACTTTTTGAAAGATTTGCAGTCTTTCAATCGTCACATTTTAGGATAAACATATGATGAAAAATATATACTTCGCACTGAGCTTTTTAATTTGTTCTTCGCTCTACTCACAAGTAATCACGGATTCGCCCTTGTATCAGAAATTAAAAGCTTCTGGACAATTAGGAAATGTAAACATTCAACCTAGTACTACGATTGGAGCCACAAAAGGAAAACCAACGGTCAAGCCAAATTCCAATGCAAAAGCAAATGCGTGCGATTGCTACATTGAACCAGACTCCACGTATATCCTAGCCATGCAGCCTAACGATGATGGATCTACAGGTTTGATTCCAATACCATTTAACTTTAATTTATACGGTCAAACATTCAATTCCATTTACATCAATAATAATGGAAACATCACGTTTAATGGCCCCCTTTCCACTTTTAGTGCAACTGCCTTCCCATCCACCGGAAATGCAATTGTTGCTCCGTTTTGGGCTGACGTTGATACGCGAAATGGAAATGGTCAAGTTGTATACAAAATAACACCAACCGCCGTTTATATCAACTGGGAAGATGTTGGTTATTATTCCATGCAAGGAGATAAATTAAATACCTTCCAATTAATCATCACAAATGGATCAGATCCAGTGATTGATCAAGGAAACGTAGCCTTTTGTTACCAAGACATGCAATGGACAACAGGTAGTGCCTCGCAAGGAATCAATGGTTTTTATGGTATTCCGGCGACATGTGGAGCAAACAAAGGCGATGGCGTCGCATACTTCTTGATTTCTCGTTTTGACCACCCAGGAGTTGACTTTGACGGTGCACTAGGTAACCCGGATGGGATTAGTTGGTTGGACTATAAAAGTTTCGCTTTTGATGCCTCAAACAGCGGGAATGTTCCGCCAATTCCTGAGGGAATTGCTTCCTGCGATACATTTAAGATTTGTGCGGCTGGAGACACTGCTCAATTTGCAATTAATTTTCTTTCTCCAGAAGTCAATCAAACCACATCGATAACCTATACGAACGGTGGATTATCAACTTTATCTCAAGTGGCCAATATTTCTGGAAACACCGGTTCGATTATCCTAGAAGCAATTGGAACATTAGCGACAATTGGCACTTATTCCGTTACGGTTACCGCTACAGATGATGCCGTTCCAACACCAGGAGTCACGTCCTTAACGTTTGTGATTGTGATTGACACAATCGTCAACAACCTTGATTCGGCTGCTCTACTTGGCACAGGTGCCTGTGGAAATGTCGATTTAAGTGTGTCCAATGGACCATATGATACCTATTTGTGGGATGACTTCACTACTTCTCAAACGAGCGCGGTTTCTTCAACGCAAATTTATGGTGTAACAGTCAGTAAAAATGGTTGCTACAAACACATAAGCGATACAATTATTGTCATGAATCCCGTTCCAGTAAACCTACAAGGAATACTGACGTATTGTCCGCCAGACACTTCCACCACTATTTCCGTTCCGAACGAACCATATTACTCATCGATCACTTGGGGACTGACAAATCCTGCTGTGGATAGTTTGTTTACGGTAGAACTGCCTTTGGGAACCTATACGGTAACGTTGGTTGACTCGGCTGGACTCTGTACCATGGATACTACTTTTACCATTTTTGGATCGGCGGCATCTTCCATTTTAGGTGATACCCTACTCTGTTCACCAAGCCTTCAGGTAGCAAATACGCAATCTTCTGGAGGAACCTGGACCGCAAGCTCCAATCAAGTTACGTTCGATAATCCTGCAAATTTGAACCCGCTGATTACCGTTAATGCTCCGGGAACGTATACGATTACCTTCACAGATAATACATGTAACCAGTCCCACTCATCGGAAATCACGTTGCCTGTCAATCCGTCCATTTTCCCTAATGTGAACCAATGTAATTTAACGTACAACGTCAGCGGAACCGTTGTCGACGCATCCGGTGGAACATGGACTTATACTACACCTAGTGGTGGAACCTTAAATTTTACTCCATCTAATACATCCGCAAATCCGAGCATTACTGCAACGGCATCAGGAACCTATCAATTAACGTATACAGATAACGTATGTAACCATACGGCTACAACAACCATTCAATTGTATACCTTACCAAGTATTGATGTGGATACCTTAGCATGTAATTACAATTACTACATCACGGGAACATCCTCATCTTTAGGTGGAAATTGGTCGGCCGTGGATACGTGCTTGCATTTTTCCGATCCAAGTGCAGACAATCCACAAATCACGACAAATTATGCGGGGAATTACACAATAAGCTATACAGACATTGCTTGTAATCAAACCTTGACAGCTCAAATCGAATTTCCTCCTTATTTATACACACAAGTATTGGACACGAACATTTGTAATGGAACCACATTTTCGTTGAATCCACTACAAGTGAACTCTGCAAAAGACAGTACAATGAATAATGTTTGGACTTTACAAGCCAATTACGTACCAACTCAATTGGGATTATGGAACCTTCCTAATGCCACTACGCCATTGATCGTTGGTCAACCTGGTAATTACATTTATACTTTATCAAATGAATGTTACACCGTTTCAGACACGGCAACAATCGGTTTAAAACCGTGTGACATCATTGCACCTAACATTATATCGCTTTCCTCTACTGTTGGAAATAACGTGTTTTTTGTTCAGTATTCTGGTTTGGAATCATTCCGTTGTACCATTTTGAATCGCTGGGGAAATGTGATCTACGAATACGACAATCCTGCAGGTGGTTGGGATGGAAAAACATCCGGAGGAGACCTTGTTTCTGAAGGAACCTATTTTTACCGCATTGATGCAAAATTTGAAGGAGCGGAACCAATCGTGAAGCATGGATTCGTAGAAGTCAAATACTAAGACTATTAAGCGAGTTCTTTCAACATGAAACGGTGCATGTGAAGCAGTTCTAATAATATCCGTACCTTTGCCGCATGGCAACTGCACACATCACTTATTTAGGTAATTTACGTACATCTTGCGAACACCTGGCTTCCGGAACAAAAATAGTGACGGATGCTCCTACCGATAACAAAGGAAAAGGAGAAGCTTTTTCACCGACAGATTTAGTCGCCACTTCCCTTGCATCGTGTATGATGACTATCATGGGAATTTATTGCCAAGAACACGGAATATCCTTCGATCGCTGTGAAGCAAGCATTGAAAAGCACATGGGCAGTGGTCCACGCAGAATCGAACGGATTGTCGTACATATGGATTTGAATGGTAATTCATGGGATGAACACACCCGTCAAAAAGTGATCATGGCTGGACGAGCTTGTCCGGTTGCTAAAACACTCGAAGGCAATGTTGAACTCGAGTTTAATTACATCTAATGGAACAACGAACAGAACGAAAATACCGCAAGGAACGCACTGATATTATTTTTGGTATTCGCGCCGTAATTGAGGCAGTGAATGCCGATAAAGAATTGAATAAAATTCTTATTCAAAAAGGACTACACAAAGAACTTTTTGAAGAATTAAAAGCCGCTCTACAAGGTAAAAATTACTTTTTGCAGTTTGTTCCCGTTCAAAAATTAGATGCATTAACCGAAGGGAATCACCAAGGAGTAGTGGCCATGATTCCTCCTATTTCATACCAAGAAATTGAACCATTGGTTGACGCACTGTTAGAAAAAGAAGAAAAACCGTTCATTGTCGTTTTGGATCGTATTACGGACGTACGAAATTTCGGTGCAATTGCCCGAACAGCAGAATGTCAAGGTGCACATGCCATCTTAATTCCTTCGAAAGGATCTGCCTTGGCAACTTCGGATGCCATGAAAGCATCTGCTGGTGCATTGAACCGTATTCCCATTTGCAAGACAAATGACTTAAAGAATTCACTGTTTTATTTGCAACAATCTGGACTTCGCATCATTGCATGTACTGAAAAAGGAAACGTCCCATTGTATGAAACCAATCTTCGAGGTTCGGTTGCGGTGATTATGGGTTCAGAAGAAAGTGGCATCACATCAGATTTACTGAATTTGGCTGACATAAAAGCGAGAATTCCGATGAAAGGTGAGATTGCGTCATTAAATGTAGGCGTTGCTGCTGGGATGGTCTTCTACGAGCGTACACGCCAAGAAATTCGCGGATAATTAGCGCATAAGGCGGATAATCATTTCTGGTAGATGGGCTAAATCACTAATCATCCAATCGTAATTGTACTTGTTTCTTCCATCCGGATTAAAATGAATGGCATGCATGCCAACTTGTATTGCGCCCGCAACATCAATGTGGTAATCATCTCCAATCATCAATGAATCGCTCGACGCTGCCCCTGCTTCCTTCATCGCGTATGTAAAAATCGCCGGATCTGGTTTGTTTTTCCCAATCACTTCAGAGCAAACAATGACATCAAAAAAAGCGTGCATTCCACAATTTTCTAACTTAACGTGCTGTACCTCTTGAAAGCCATTGGTGATGATGTGTAAATTAAATCCCAATTTCTTTAGCTCTCTCAAGGTCTCAATGGCATTCGGAAACAAGCTTGTCTGACGCGGAGAAATGGTCACATACGCATCACCAATCCTTCTGATCGCCTGCTCATCACGTATTTTAAACTTGTTGAGCGTGGCGCGAAATCGCTCATAGCGAAGGTCTTCCTTTTTAATTTTACCCTTGCCATATAATTTCCATAAATGTGTATTCTGCTGAATGTATACTTTGTGAAACCGTTCAAATGACTCGATTTGAGATATCAAGTTTTCTTCCTCGAAAATGTGGCGTAATGCCGTTTCCGAATTCCGATCAAAATCCCATAAGGTTCGATCAAGGTCAAAAAAGATGTGCTTAGTTGAATACAAAATAGACTAAGATTGACGTCAAACTTGAATTTACGGCCAAGCCTAAAACGATCAAAGGATAGGTTTCCCAGCGTTTGCCATAAAACTTCGCAACCACCATGCTACCAAGTGGAACAGAGAGAAAAAAGGGAGCGAAAAAACAGATGCCAACTTGACCAAATTTAATTTTAATCCGAACTAAAATGCGATTCATTCGGGTAAATTTTTTCTTCTGCTTCGGAATTTGTCCAGAGGCAATGATGTCTTGATGTTTTTTTTCTGCTCTTTTTTTCAAAAAATTCAAAATAACATCGCTCGCAAAATAGCAGATGAAGGCACAAACAGCTGCACCGGAAAACGCAGCGATTGCCGTTTCAAAAAAACTCATTCCCAAATGAGGACCTGGAATGGTCGACACGGAAAATTTAAACGTTGCGAGAAAAAAAATTGTCCAAAAACCAGTCCAGTTCATCCTTATAATTTTATTCCATAAGCCAAATCTCCAGCATCCCCTAAGCCAGGAACGATGTATGATTGAGCGGTTAATTCTTGATCAATTGCCCCTACCCATATCTCCGTATTGCTTGGGAAATTTGCTTGAATGAGCGCAAGTGCATCGGGTGTTGCAATGGCAGATACAATATGGATTTGCTTCGGATTTCCGAATTTGCGCAATGCCTTGTATACGGCAACCATAGAACTTCCTGTGGCCAACATCGGATCACTGATTATCCACGTTCGACCTGCTAAATCTGGCGCAGCAAGGTATTCAACGTGAATGTCAAAATCTTCCGCTGTTGTATGTTTGCGGTAGGCCGAAATAAACGCACTATCTGCACGGTCAAAAATGCGCAATAAACCAGTATGCATTGAAAGTCCTGCCCTTAAAATGGTTGCCAACACGGGAACTTCGTCTGGTACAGTAGTGTGCGCTATTCCCAAAGGTGTTTGCGTAGCAAGATCCACATGATTTAATTTCTTAGACAACTCATATCCAAGTATTTCAGCGATGCGCTCCATGTTCAAACGAAAACGAACTGGGTCTTTTTGTATTTCGACATCCCTAATTTCACTCATAAAGCGATTGAAAATGGAAGATTGAAGTGAATTATTGTGAATCATGTATTCGTTTATCGTTGTTCGTAAAACAGCCACAAGTGGCTATTGTTCATTCATGCAAGCGATGGTTTCGTTGTACCATTTCATCTGCTTGGCATCTGGAAGTGATTCTACCAAACGCTCACATGCTACAGCCAAATCAGCATCTTGTTCATCCGGAACTTTTATTAAATTCTTACCGCATTCACAGGCCGTTGGATTCTTAGCACAAGCAAACAAGGTCATGATGATGAGACTCAGAAACATACCTTTTTTCATTCCATGAAGGTACGAAAAGCAAAGTGAAATAGACTTACTTCTACTTCATTAATTTTTGTATTTTCGCACTACATGATGAAATCCATTTTGTTATTTCTTGTATTTACTTGTCTACTAGCTCCTTCCAGAAGTTGGGGACACCAATACTTTTTTGCTTTCGCGGAAGTTGAATACAACGAAATGGGACAAAAATTTGAAGGATCTATAATGGCAACAGCTCACGATTTAGAGTTGACCTTGATGAATGCTTATGGACTCAAAACAAAACTAGAGAATGTAGCACCCAATTCACCTGATTTCAACATCATGGAAGACTATTTGAATCAATTTCTTACACTGAATTATGGATGTAGCCTCGATTCGAATGCTGTTGATGCCAATTGTACTGCTAACTGGACAATCGAATCGTTTCAACTTATGAAAAACGGCAATATTGCACTCTATTTCTCCTCACCAGCCAAACATGTGTACACCTCAATTCAAGTGGACTTTCGCTTTTTAATGGATGCCTTTCCGGAACAACAAAACAAGTTAACATTCATTTACCGTGAAGATCGTAAAACACTGAGTTTTACGAAAGCGCAACCCCAACAATATTTTGCTTTAAAACCATGAAAACAAAACTTATCTCATCCCTTCTCGTGCTCATAAGCCTTCAGCTGTCTGCACAAAAAAAATTCGCTCAATTGGATCAAGAACTACCGACTCCAAACGAGTTTCACACGGCATCCGGCGCACCTGGTCATCACTATTACCAGCAAAAAGCGGATTATAAAATGGACTTAGTCATCGATGACCAGCATCAAAAATTAAGTGGGTTTGAGACGATCACTTACACGAATAATTCTCCCGATCAATTAGATTATTTATGGTTGCAACTAGATCAAAACATCTATGACGTGAACTCCGAAACCAAATTAATTGAAGTGGAAAAAATGGAGGATTTTAAATCCATGGGAGACATTCGCAAGCGTGATTTTCAATACGATGGTGGATTTAAAATTGAACAAATCACAAATACTTCTGGACAAAAACTATCCTATTTTATCAATAAAACCATGCTGCGCATCAATTTGGAAAAACCATTAATGCCACACACAAGCATTACCTTTCAAGTAAAATGGTGGTACAACATCAATGATCGCATGCAAGTAGGTGGTCGATCTGGATACGAGTATTTTGAAAAGGATCAAAATTACTTGTACACCATCGCTCAGTTCTTTCCTCGTATGTGCGTTTACAATGACGTGACGGGATGGCAAAACAAACAGTTCTTAGGACGTGGTGAATTTACCCTACCCTTCGGTGATTACGTAGTAAATATTACTGTTCCTTCTGACCATATTGTTGCTGGTACTGGTGAATGTCAAAACTATGCCAGTATTTTAACAGCGGATCAAAAGAAACGCTTAGAACAAGCGCGAAAATCTGACTCCCCAATCATCATTGTAACACAAGCCGAAGCTGAAGCAGCAGAAAAAGATAAATCAACGAAAACAAAAACATGGACATTCAAAGCAACAAATGTTCGTGACTTTGCTTTCGCTACTTCTCGAAAGTTCATTTGGGATGCGCAAAATATGCCAGTAAATGGAAAAAACGTTTTGTGCATGTCTTATTACCCGAAGGAAGGGAATCCACTTTGGGAGCGCTATTCAACCAAACTTGTCGCTCACACGATAAAGACTTATTCAAAATATACGGTAGACTATCCTTATCCAGTTGCAATTTCTGTTCACAGTAAATGGATTGGCATGGAATACCCCATGATTTGTTTTAATGGTGGGAGACCAGAACCGGACGGAACATACTCAGAGGGAGAAAAATACGGCATGTGGGGAGTGATCATTCATGAAGTTGGACACAATTTCTTTCCGATGATCATCAATTCAGATGAGCGCCAATGGACATGGATGGATGAAGGATTAAATACCTTTGTTCAATACCTAACGGAGCAAGAATGGGAACGCGGTTATCCTTCCAGACGTGGTCCAGCTTACATGATTGCAGATTACATGCGCGGAGATAAAAG
>JBEEIV010000186.1:0-7193 GCA_041169645.1 Bacteroidota bacterium | reverse complement strand
GATTCAATGAACTTTGTAGGTCTAAATGTTGAGCATTAAAAAACACGCCGATGTCATTCATAATACCTCTTTCACGGAAAACATCAAATGTCGAATCCATGTCCCAAAAAGTATTTGGATAAATGGAAACTAAATCCGCTTCCTCGTAATAGTCACGCTTTGATTCGAAGAATTCGTGCTTAGCATACAAGCCAATACCTCGTGTAGAATCCTTTGCGAAATCATAACGGTGCTGCCACCTAACAAAGGAAAGTGCTTGGTTCGATCGTGCATTTTCCTTGCGAACAGACTGAAGATTCAAATCGATGCCTTCTATAGGCACCGCAGACAATAAACCATTGGACCACGAGCGATTAACCGCCTCATTACCCGTTTGAAGGTCCATGGAATAATGTGTTCCTTTTTTATTAACTCTCGCATTAAATTCTTGAAGTGAGAAATCATCATTTCGCAAGAAACCATTTCCTTTGGTTTTATCAAATGAAACGTTGACCAATATATTATGTCTGAAAGCCTCTTGAAAATCAACCTTTAATCGTTGTGAACCTTGAGATCCAAATCCATATAAAAAACCAAGGTGTGGAAGTGCGGAAAAAACCAAGGGATGTTCTTTCACTTTCAAGCGATGTAAATAACCCTCGTTGGAGGAATATAATTGAAAGGGAGAGACCTGAGTTCCATAAGGTGAAACAAAAAATGTGGATTGAAAGGATTCCATACATTTAGAAATCGTATCCACTCGTCCACCAGTACGATGAATGCTTTTCAAGGTATCAACTTGCTGAAAAAATGCGGACTGTCCATTCGTAACAATGGAAAACAGAAAAATAAAACAAGCTAAAAAACCTTTTTTCATAAAAGCAAACATAACAAAAAAAGGGGCTCGAGGCCCCTTAACAATTGGATATTTATGCAATTATAATGCGTTCACACGAACTTGCAATCCTGATTTAAGGTTTGCAGCTTTGTTCGCATGGATGATGTTTCTTTTTGCTAATTTATCTAACATAGAAACAACTTTTGGTAACATTGCTTCCGCTTCTTGACGTTGTTTTGTCTCACGTAATTTGCGTAAAGCGTTACGAGTTGTTTTGTGTTGGTACTTGTTCAATACACGTTTCGCGTCGTTTGAACGAATACGTTTGATAGCTGATTTATGGTTTGCCATAACTTTAATTGTTTATTAAAAACGTTCTAAATACTTTTAAATCCTTCGCAGCCCATAGGAGAATCGAACTCCTGTTTCCAGGATGAAAACCTGGCGTCCTAACCACTAGACGAATGGGCCGTAAACTAGATTATCCTAATTTTTGGGATTGCAAATATAGTCAGAAATTCTTGAAGCGCAAGGGCACAAACAGATTTTTTTAATAATTTTCTGTATCCTCGTGTTTCATTTTAAATCCAAGTCGTTTTGCAGTCTGTAATTTCAGACTTTCACCCATCATTTGAATCTGAGCCACTGAGATTTCACTTAAGTATTCAAACGGTGGAATATACAAGTCAAATTCAAGCGCATGGGCGAATGAAAGCTGCACAATTAAGCGAATTGCCTCATCACTCATCACCATGTTTTGAGGGTCCCTAAACATGAATCCGAGCGCACCTTTTCCTTCGATTAAAAAGTGTTGTTCGTGGTTCATAAATAGTCTGCCAATCAAATATCCAGCATCCTCCATTCGATTTTGCAACAAGGATTCCGCCAAGAAATTAAAAATGTGAATGGTCGAGAAATACCCGTTGTTTTGATCCTTTTTAAAATAGGCCGTTCCCCACAATGGATTATGATCCGGAAGTCGAAACACGTTTTGATGCAAATTAAACACCAATACATCGCTACCGACATACGCATGAATTTCAAATTTTCCTTTGTCCTGAAAACTCAGTCTGACACGTGGATCTTTAATGGATTTTTTTAATTCTTCTATTTCCGATTTGATAACAGCCTTTAGCTTCTCGAAAACTTTCTCACTATCGTCTGCTATGTCTTGTTTCAACGAAGATTTGTGCATCAGCAAATCAACTAATTGTGCACGGTTTTGCTCGATTGGATCTTTTGCCATTTGTTTCTATATTTCTTCAAATTTACGCTTAATGGTATCATTTTTGTTAAATCCGAAGAGAAAAACTTAGGTTAATTCCAAAAAAATAACGAAATTTGAATTTGAGCGTTATTAGTGTGAACTAAGCTCACCGAAAATTAAACATGAAAAAGAACATTTGGTTTATTGTGAATCCCATCTCAGGAGTGCGTCGTAAAGACGACATTCCAGGACTGATTCACGCCCATTTGAATCATGCGATTTTCAACTATGAAATCCGATATACCACCCACAAAGGCCATGCGATTGACATTGCACACGAAGCTGTTCAGCAGAACATTGACGTTGTTTGTGCTGTTGGAGGAGATGGTTCCGTTCATGAAGTTGGTACTGCACTAATTGGTTCTCAAACCCGTTTGGCGGTGCTTCCAATTGGATCTGGTAACGGATTAGCTCGTCACATGTTAATCCCACGTGATGTGCGTAAAGCGATTCAATGCATCAATGAATTAAACGACATTCAAATGGATACCGTTTTGGTAAACGACCAGCCTTTTTTAGGCGTTGGTGGTTATGGACTTGATGCCATTATTGCAAAGAAATTTGACGAAGATAAAAAACGTGGTTTTCTTACCTATGTAAAACACGTGTTCAAAGAGTTCTTTAAGTACAATCCGATGAATATATCGATTGATACAAATGGACAAGTGAAGAAAATGCCTGTCGTACTTTGTACCATTGCAAATACCTCAGAATTCGGAAATGGATTCGTGGTTTCGCCTAATTCGGATGCTACGGATGGTAAAATTGAACTTTTCATTTTGAAGCCTTTCTCCGTTTGGGGAATTCCACGCATTATTTACCAGTTTTTCACCAAACGATCTGACAAGTCCGTTTATGCGGAGGTTATTTCATTTGAAAAAGCAAAAATCTCCTTATCAAAAGGAATCGCACATTACGACGGAGAGCCCGTTACCGTGCGTAAAGAACTAAATGTGCAAGTAGTTCCGAAAAGCCTGCACATACTCGTTGGAAAAAAATAACATGCAAACATTTGAATTCGATTTAGCGTACCTTCTTTCAAAATTGGAGACGCTTGAACCTGGTACTGTTCCCGCTTGGGGAGGAATGTCCGCCCAACGCATGGTAGAACATTTGTGTGATGCCCTTTATATGTCATGTGGACAAGGAGATTTTGAATTAGCGGTTCCAGAGGAAATGATTGAAAAAATGCAGCAATTTTTAGCTTCGGACAAACCCATGAAGCAGAATATTCAAGTTGCCTTTGCCCCTGCCGATGCTCCATTGCGAAATGAAAATATGGAATTTGCACTGGATGAATTTGCCATGGCTTTCGTTGATTACATGGAGAAATTTGAAGAAAACCCTGCCTTTACTTCCCTTCACCCCTATTACGGTGAATTGAATTTTGAAAAATGGAATTTACTTCATTCCAAACACTTCGCGCACCACTTCAAACAATTTGGATTAATTGCTTAACATTTTACTTTATTCCATTCTCATTGGTCTTTCTATTGGAACCATGACCTACCTTTATAACCGTCAAAATGGACACAAAGGTTTTGCTCAATGGTATTTGAGTGTCATTGCTTTTTTCGCATTAGCCTTTCTTGTCCTGAAATATTTAGCTTGATTTTCGCTTTGTGAAAGGAATGAAACGAGGGGTTGATGCTTGGTATTCCTTGTATTCCGGATATTTTCCAGCAGACAATTCTTCTGAAAAGTCAGAACTACCTTTGAATAGAATGATTAATAATACGGAACCACCAATCGACCAATTGATCCAATCTCCCGTTGCATTCACACTGAATAAATAAAATACAACCCAAATTGTTTGTTCCATGGCATAATTTGGGTGACGTACAATCGACCACAATCCTGTAGAAACAAATCCTTTGGCATATTCACCTAAATCCTCCCCAGCTTTGATTCTTCGATGTTTCTCTTGCTGAAAATCATATTGTTGCTGATCGGCTACATATTCCAATACCACACAACTAACGTAAATCAAGGCTAACAGATAATCGATCCAATTTAATTCATGACTGACACCATCACTAATGGCGGTAAGAATTGGTAAGGTAAACAAGAAAATCAAAATGTTCTGATACGTACTGATGAAGAACAAATTGAAAAGCATCCAAACAAATCGATTATTGAATCCAGGACGGGTCCTTAATGCTTCCCAGCGGTAATCTTCTTCACCAGCCCAAAACTTCCATTGGTAGGCACCTCTTCGCGCAAAATTATAGGTTAGCCTGACTCCCCAAATGGTAACAAGAATGGACATAAGAACCATCCTAGGCTCCAAATCACTTGCAATAGTCATGTGCCAAACATAATAAATGGGTACAATACTCCACAGTTTATCCACTTGCGAATTGTTTTTACTCCATTCACCTACGAGAAAACAATAAGCGATAACTGCCGAGACAGCATATACCATCTGGAACAAGATGGCTTCTTGCGCAACATTTGGATTTAATCCATAAGAAATACATACATACGGAACAACGATTACCGTAAAAATCAGAAGTAAAATAGTAATAAGCATAGGTCGATTTGGTTTAGTTTAGTTTAGTTTATGTAGCATATCCAGCAAGTGTTGCATCAACGAAAACAAAGGTCCCATTTGCATGCGCAACTAGCTCTTTATGCTGATTGAGTACATCTGCCTGCATGAAGATTAATTTTTTTCCTTTTTTTAAACATTTAGAATAAGCGATTAATTGATCTGCTTGCTTCACACCCGTTAAAAATTGTATGGATAAGTCAACGGTTGAAACAACTTTTTGTTCATCGGCAACCAAAGACAATGCCCCGACACCTAAGGTCGCATCCAACAAGCTAGCAATACATCCGCCATGAGCATGCAAAGGTGTAGCCAAGTGTTTGGATTGAATATCCATTCGATAAGCAACAATTCCAGGTTCTAACACATCGAAGGACATTCCTAAAAATGCACCGAATTTATTTTGATCAATATAGGCTTGAATGATGTCCATATTATCCTTTAGAAAATGGGATTTTCGCTTTTTCAAAAGCGCTGTACGTCGCTGCGTTCACATCGAAATACGTTGCTGCATATTGAGGGTTTTTTACCCACGCCCTCACCACTAAGTGCATGCCTTGTTCGGTTATTTTATCCAACCCAATGATTACAGCGTTTTTGGTTTGAATGCGACTATCTGCTGTTAACACGGAACTGAGTAGTTCCTGAACTTTTTCAAAAGAATTACCGTGTGAAACGACAAACGTCCATTCGATTCTTCGAATTTTCTCCTTGGTGTAATTGACAATCGTACCATTAGCCAATGGTCCATTTGGAAAAATAACTGTTTTGTTATCAGCAGTCGTTAAATAGGTATTGAAAATTTGAATTTCACTGACAACACCTTGTTCTCCCTGTGCACTGATTTCATCACCCAATTTAAACGGTTTCAACACCAAAATCATGATCCCACCGGCAAAATTGGATAAGGTTCCAGAAATCGCCATACCAATCGCAATTCCAGCAGCGCCAATTAAGGTCAGGAAAGAAGTCATGGGAATGCCTAATTGCGTGATGGCACTAATGACAACTAAAATCTTTAAAGACAAAGACAGAAAGCTTCCTAGAAATGAAATTAATCCAGGATCTGTATCGCTCTTTTTAAGCATGCGAATGACAAATCGCTTGAAAATACCTGTCAACCAAAACCCTATGATGGCAATGGAAATAGCAAGTACCACATTTGTTAGCAGTGAAAAGAGCACCCCGTTTAACTGTTGTGGTTTCATTCCAAACAAATTTTCAAAAAAAGCAAGCATAGGCGAAGGCAGTAATTTCAACAAAAATAAAAATACTTCTTACATGTACTCACTTTCCATGAAAGAATCCTTTTGTCTGTTAAAATGATCATTGATTCCATTAAAATCCAAGGAGCATTTTTCGCTTGCAAGAAGAGGAATGCTTACCTTCGCACTATGAAGCACGAAGACTACATGCAACGATGTTTGGATCTTGCTCAGCTTGGATCAAGCTGGGTGGCCCCCAATCCGATGGTCGGTTGTGTGATCGTGAAGAATGGGAAAATCATTGGTGAAGGTTACCACCAACGATTCGGCGAAGCACATGCCGAGGTAAATGCCATTGCAGCCATCAAAGACAAACAAGATTTAATTGGCGCAACTGTTTATGTCAATTTAGAACCCTGTGCGCATCATGGAAAAACACCACCTTGTGCTGATTTACTCGTTACATCACAGGTTGCTGAAGTTATAATCGGATGTACGGATAGCAATAAATTAGTTTCTGGAAAAGGCATTGAGAAATTAAAAAGAGCTGGAATCGAGGTACATGTTGGAGTTTTGGAAAAAGAGTGCCGCGAACTTAACAAACGATTTTTTAATTTTCATGAAAAAGGACGACCATACGTCATTTTAAAATGGGCACAAACCCAAGATGGATACTTGGATAAAATGCGTCAGGAAGATGAAAAAGGTATCAATTGGATTTCCTGCGAAGAAACCAAGGCATTAGTGCATAAATGGCGCAGCAAGGAACATGGCATTTTGGTAGGAAAACACACCGCCATGAACGACAATCCATCCTTGACCGTTCGAGATTTTTCAGGTAGAAATCCCATTCGCATATTGATTGATAGTCAATTACAAGTAAAAGAGAACATCAATCTCTATTCAGACGATGCACCGACACTGATTTTCAATCGATTAAAGGATGAAAAAAAGAACAACATCGAATGGATCAAAATCAAAGAAACCTCCACGAAAGTCATCTTGGAAGAATTATACAAACGAAACATTAGTTCCATCATGGTGGAAGGCGGTAGTCGCACCCTACAATATTTTATTATCGACAATGTTTGGGATGAGGCATTTGTCATTGTTGGAGACGTATATTTTCAAGAAGGAATTAAAGCTCCTGTTTTGAACCGACTTCCTGTTCATTCACATCCATTTGGAACGGATACCATCTATTATTTCAAACGCCGGTAATGGAACTTTTCTTTGCCATCCTTTTTTCAGGATTCATCTTTGTGCTCTTCAAATTATTCCCGAAATTCAACATCGATACCTTTCAAGCGATTGTGGTCAATTACTTTGTTGCATTCATTTGTGGGTTCCTAT
>JBEEIV010000185.1:0-7065 GCA_041169645.1 Bacteroidota bacterium | reverse complement strand
AGTCTCCTCTGTCATCACATCACTAAATGGGTGATTTGGAAAATTGATTTTAACTGTTGCGTTTTGAACCATTGATTCTGCGTCTGATTTGGTAGAGATCAAACTAGAAACATTTTGTTTTTTGATGCGGTCGAATTCTGATTGCGGGAAGTTTGCATGAAATAACACATCAGACATTAGGTTTAATCCTTTATCCATGTGTTTAGTCAAACAAGAAAGCGAAATCGAAGATTGGTCAGCGCCTAACGAGGCACCAATAAAATCGATTTCTTGGTCTAATTGATCCTTTGTTCTGTTTGTCGTACCCGACATGATTAAGGATCCAGCCATCGCTGAAAGTCCGGCTTTCGAACCCTCTAAACGTGGATCAGAGCCCATGCTTAGGTCAAATGAAACGCGTGGCAATTTGTGGTTTTCAGAAAGAATAACGGTGATACCGTTTGCTGTTGTAAAAACTTCAGAATCTTTTATGTTGATTTTTTTAGCTTGCGTTGGAGCAGGCATAATCGAACGGTCTACCTGAGCCATTGTCCAAGTACTGATTGCTACGAAGCAAAGTGCGAATATCTTTTTCATGTTTCAGTCGATTATTTTTCTTTTGGTAAATAGTGCAAAATGACACGTGCATCTTGCGTTAAATATTTCTGTGCGACACGTTGGATGTCTTCTCGCGTTACTTTCAGGTAATTTTCCAATTGCGTATTCACCCGGTTCGCGTCTCCATAGTACACGTAGTTATCTGCCAAGTTTTCAGCGATTCCAGCAATGGAAGCATTTCCAGAAACTAAATCATTTTCGAATTTGTTACGTGCTTTTTGAAACTCTTCCTCTGAGATTAAATTCGTTTGTATCAAACGGATTTGCTCATCGAATTCTTTTTGAATGTCATCCAGTTTCACATCCTTTGCGGCAATGGCAGCAAAAATGCCAATACCTGCATCCTCTAATCCATAATTGAAGGAGAATGCAAACTGTGCCATTTCTTTCTTTTCTACGATAACTTTATTGATGCGAGAAGAACTTCCGCCAGAAAGCACTTCATTTAACATTTCTAATGCATAGGAATCTGGATTCGTTTGTTCAGGAAATTTGTATCCCATAAAAATAGCCGGAAGTTGAATATTGTCATAGATTACTTCTTTTGTTACACCCGTTAAACTGCTTTTGTCTTTAGTAGTACGGTTGATAACAATAGGCTTCGCAAGGTAATTGGTGATTAATTTCTTTGCATCTGGACTGGAAGATGACATGAAATCCTTTTCGTTAAATTGGGATTTAGATACGCTGTATCTTTTCTCGAAATCGCCATCGGAAAGATTGATGAAATCTCTGTATAGATTAATGGCTTGTCCGCTTGGAATCGTGCCAAAATATCGATCAATCCATTGTTTAGTTTGAGCAACATCTAAGTCTCCTGCAATGGATAGTGTAGCATTAGAGGGAACATAGTAGTTTTTATAAAAATTCACATAGTCCTCTTCTTGGGCCGCATCTAAATGCTCCATACTTCCGATTGGTGCCCAATTGTATGGATGGGTAGTAAATACACGTTTGAACATTTCCGTGAAAAAAGATCCGTATGGTTGATTGTCTACACGTTGTCTTTTTTCCTCTTTTACGACGCTACGTTGTGTTTCGATTCCTTTAATGTCCACTTTAGCATGTAGCATTCGCTCGCTTTCCAACCACAATCCTAATTCGAGTTGATTAGAAGGAAGAATTTCGTAGTAATACGTTCTGTCCTGTGAAGTGTTGGCATTCAAGGTTCCACCGTTCTTCTCGACTAATTCACTGTATTCTCCTCGACCAATGTTTGCAGATCCTTCAAAAAGTAAATGCTCAAAAAAATGGGCGAATCCGGTTCGATCTTGGTTTTCATTTTTTGAACCCACGTGGTACAACACGGATACGGCAATGATTGGTGTGGCATGTTCTTCGTGAATGATCACATGAAGTCCATTCGGCAAATCATAGGAGATGTATTCTATTTTCTTTTGAGCGAAGCCAAAGAAACTCAATGCAGAAAAACATCCGATTAATACTAGTTTTTTCATTTTTTAAATTTGGAATACGAATGTACTTCAGAAATTTGAGCTAGACAAAATATGATTGGATTTTTCCTCTTTTTGCAAAAGCCATCAATTTGGCCTAAAAATTGGTTAAATTTGGTCCATGCGTTTTTTTCCATTTATCCATTTTCTTGCCATTACGTTTTTGTGTATTGTTGAATCATCTGCTCAGAACATTGTTCCGATGAAGGATTTCAATAACTACTTTGTCAATTTTCAAGAAGGTTTTTTTCGTCCAATTGAAATACAACCTATTTTAAGCTACAAGGCAGGGGACGAAGTAGTTGCTTACATCGATACCAGGGGAAATATGCGCATCTACGATGGGATTGAACGAAAAGATGTTACTGCCTTAAATGTAGATTATCAAGTTTCGGATCACTTAATCGGTTTTATGATTGCGAGTGGACTACGTATGTGGGATTCCGGAAAGTTTACCTCGCTCACGAATTATGGACGTGGATTTGTCGTGAAAGATTCGATTCTTGTTTTCGAAGATACACGATATCAATCCCTCAATGTATATTGGAATAAACAAGTGTTGCCACTTGTGACCATGACCAATGGTTTGTCGATGCCGACAGCTGTAGGAGAAAATATTGCTGTGTATAAGGATAATAGCGATACTTATTTTTGTTTTTGGCAAGGAAAAACATTTGAAATAGACACCTACAATCAGGAAGCAGTTGATTTTCAGGTTGGAACGGATGTTTTTTGCTTCAAAGATCCATATACGCAATCGTTCATGATGTTTGACAAAGGGGAGTTTTACGAAATTGAATCATCTCCTATTAAATCGTACAAGGCAGGACGAGGATTTATAGTCTATGAGGACCTTAATGGAAATTTATGGATGTTTAAGGATGGGGAGAAAATATCCTTGTCGAATTTTTCTACTTCTTTTTGGGATGTCAAGGATGATATGACTGTTTGGCGCGAGAACAGTTATTTATTTGCGTACACCAATGATGAAAAAATGGAAGTTGCTACCTATTTCCCTTCGGAGTATTTGCTGAAAAACAACACCTTTGTTTTTAGAAACATCGTTGGAGGAGTAAGTGCTTTGGTTGACGGTAAAATCCATGAAATTTCAAATATGCGGGATTCAGAATTTGAAATATATGGGAACAAGGTTTTGGTGAAATTATTTAATCAAACGGCCCTTGTTTTTGCGGATGGGAAAATTTACTCGAATTAAGTATGAAGCATTGGTTTCGTTTTCTTTTCCTATTCTTCAGTTTTCAACTCCAGGCCCAAAACCCGGCTTTGGACCACCTTGAAATGTTATATGATCAAGGATATTACAAAATGGTCTATCGGAAATCGACGCGTTTATTGGACAAACCAGAATATGATTTCTCAAAATTGCCAGCTTATTACAAAGCTATTTCTTCCTTGCAGCTCGCGCAAGATGAACATTGGTTCAAGCGTCACCAAACTATTTTAACAGAGTCCAGAAAGGTTCTGCTTAACTTAAGGGAGTCTCAAGATGGACAAAAAATCATGCGGGCACATGTTTTGGAATTGAGTTATTTAAAAAAAGACCTCGACTCTTGGTTGTTAGAAGGCAGCTTAGCAAAGGATTTCGATAAACGGGGATGGCGGGAATTTGTACAGGAATTATTTGCTGATATGAACCTGGTGGAGTTCGATGAACAGCAGGATGAGTTTGAGGTATCGAATCGTCCGGAATTAAAAAGTCGAATTGAACTCATTGAAGTAGCCAAGAAACAATTAGGAGTTCCATACGTCAGCGCAGGAATGGATCCCAGTGGATTTGACTGCAGTGGATTTACAAGTTACGTAATGGCTCAAAATGACATCAAAATTCCGAGACGAGCGAAAGATCAATATGATGCATGTGTGAAATTAACGGAGTCCGAGGCACAAATTGGCGATTTCGTATTCTTTTCCAATGGGGGAGAAGTAAGTCATGTTGGCATCTTAGTCAATGAAAAAGGACAAGCGAAAAAAATGATTCACGCCAGTAGTTCAAAGGGAATTTCCATTGTGCAAATTGAAGCATCCACTTACTGGGAGCCAAGAATTGTCGGATATGGAACCTTTATTACTGGGAAGAAATAGGTTTACTGATGAGCATGATAGCAAGGTAAAGACAAAAAAGTACTTCCATTCCGAGTGCACTCCATGAATTCGGTGCGACAAAAAAGGTTAAGGTGCTTGGAATCAATAAATAAAAAGCGATTCTACCTCTTTTTTGAACGCGTAGGCTTCTGTTTTTCAGCAATTGGAACAATGCGATGTACACATAGTAAATGAGGGGAAGAAAAATCAGCTGGAAATAATCCATGATAATATCTGCCTGGTTAAATAAGATTAAACAGACCAACCATTCAAATCCGATCAAGGCCCACGTTGTGTAGATGAACGATGGGGATGAACTTTCCCGATGGAAATAGTTTAATGCCGCGATGATCAGGGTCATCAAACTTAATAAGCCAATTTGAAGGTACGGAAAAAAGTGCCAATCCAGTAATTCAACACTACTATACATCACGCCAAAAAGGCTTATGCCAATGAGTGTGATGATACCGTATTGCTTAAATTGTTCCATTTCTATAAATGATTTCGGCGTGATTTTTCACACGAACAAACCAATTGCCATAATGCACGTGCGCCAACATTCGCATCCCAATCTCCATGAGATCCCGGAGCAACTTCATTCAAGTCAAAGCCGATGATTTTTCGTCCCGAATTGGCTAAGGCAAATAAAAGGTAACTGATTTCTTGCAATTCGAATCCCCCTGCAACCGGTGTTCCAGTATTTGGACAAAGTTCGGGTTTCAATCCGTCGATGTCAAACGAAACATAAACATGCATGGGTAATTGTTCGATGATTTCATTTACCTGAGTAGCCCATGTTTTTCCGGTAAACTGTTGGTTCTTAAGTGCCCAATCATAGTAGGTTTGAACACGTTTGGATTCACTGCTCAAATTTACTTCGCGCTCAGATACATCTCGAATCCCAACTTGAACAAGTTTGGTCATGTTTTTTGCGCGTTTTAGCACGTTGAACATGATACTCGCATGTGATTGGTCGAAACCTTCATAGGCATCACGTAAATCGGCGTGCGCATCGATTTGAAGAATACCAAACTCCGCGTATCTCTCGTTTAATGCTTCAATTAAACCGAGCGGTGTAGAGTGTTCACCTCCTAATACCGCAGGGATTTTACCTTGGTCGAGCAAGTTCAAACAGCGTTCTTTTAAATTCGCACGGAGCGCTTCATGTGCTTCATTGATTTCATCTAATATAGGCTGGAATTTTTCCAAGGCTAATTCTTCACCATTTGCTTCGAGGAATTGAATGTAATCCATTCCCTGTTGGCAACAATGTGCATTGATTTCTTTCCACTCTTGCGAAACGGGAGACATAAAAACTTTTGTTTCATATGCACGGTCCAATTCCGGGTGGTAAAAGTCGAGTTGCGTGGAGGCTGCAAGAATTGCTTCAGGTCCGTCACTCGTACCTTTTCCGTAAGATGCCGTTGCATCCCATGGAATTGGAACGATGACAATTGAAGCCTCCGATTCTGTGTATGGAAATCCAAAAATATTCCCGTTGGCGATACCTACACCATTTGGATCAAATTCACTCATTTTATTTGCTTATAAAAATCAACTGCTTTGCGAACGGATCCATGTTTCAATAACAATGCTTTTGCATCCTCCAATGGAATCCCTGTTTCTTCCGAAACCATGCGTGCACCGCGATCAACCAATTTATGGTTACTTAATTGCATGTCCACCATTTTATTTCCTTTCACCCGACCTAATTTGATCATCAAGCTGGTTGAAATCATATTGAGAACCAGTTTCTGAGCCGTTCCTGATTTCATGCGGGTACTTCCCGTTACGAATTCTGGTCCAACAACCGGAGCAATCGGAAAATGAACAGCTGCAGCGAGTGGAGAATCTGGATTGCAGGAAATTCCTGCTGTCAATAATCCATTTGCTTTGGCTTCTTCAATTCCACCTAATACATATGGAGTGCTTCCTGAAGCCGCAATTCCAACAACAGTATCCATTTCTGTCATATTATATGCTTGTAAATCAATCCAAGCCTGGTGTGTATCATCCTCGGCAAATTCTACCGCCTTTCGAATCGCAGCATCACCACCTGCAATAATTCCAACTACGATTCCGTGTTCAATTCCGAAGGTAGGTGGACATTCACTTGCGTCGACAATTCCGAGTCGTCCGCTGGTTCCTGCTCCAATGTAAAACAGCCTGCCTCCTTGCGCCATGCGTTCGCTGCATGAGGAAACAAATGCTTCAATTGCTGGAATTTCTTTTTCCACCGAAAGCGCTACCGTTTGGTCTTCTCGGTTGATGTTTTTTAACAAGTCCAAGGTGGACATTTTATCCAAATCCTGGTAATGCGAACTCGATTCAGTTATTTTTTTCATATCAATGCAAATACGCTTTTGAATCTGTTTCCGTTAAATCCACTTCCACATGGTTTTTTAGCGTCGTAGATAAACCGAGTCCAGCAAAATCGGTCTTAATTGGATAACGTCTGTGCTGACGATCAACGAGTGCTACTGTTTTGATTGCTTTGGTTGCTTGTTCTAAGAATTTCATCAAGGCATACTGCATGGTTTTCCCTGAGTTGATAACGTCATCCACCAAAATGATGTATCCTTTTTTGAGTTCTTTTTCATCAATGTTCAATTGAATTGCTTCGCTCCATGGTTCATCTTTGTTTACGGAAATTTCAAAGCAAACTACTTCAATGGAACTGTTCTCACGGATGATTTTTGCTAATTTTTGAGCGATAATGCTTCCATTTCCTGCAATTCCTCCAATGAAGATGCGGTCTTCTTCGAAACAATTCTCCATGATTTGATGGCCAATTCGAATGATTTTTTGTTCAATTTGTTGGTGATTGAGGATGATTTGCATAGGATGATTCAATTATGAATCAAAGTTAATAAACAAAAGAGTTCTTCAAACTTTCAGGCAAAAAAAATCC
>JBEEIV010000184.1:0-5061 GCA_041169645.1 Bacteroidota bacterium | reverse complement strand
TTGGATCAAATAGCTTATTCAAAAGAAACCAAAACAGCTCCTTTATCCACCACATCTCCTTCGTGTACATTGATGGCACTCACTACTCCGATTCCCTCGGCTTTTAATACATTTTCCATCTTCATCGCTTCCAAAGAAAGAATGGCATCTCCCGGATTTATTGCTTGTCCCAATTCGATGTGAATGTTGGTAACTCTCCCAGGCATAGGAGCTTGTAATTCTTTCAGTTTCCTCACTTTTGGTTTATCGAAACCGAGTGATGCAATGATTTGGTCTAACTCGCCTTTGCGCTTCACTTGAAAAACCCGATGATTGATCTTGATGCTTAATTCCTGGTTTTCAGATTGATCTTGCATGATTTCACCATGAAAAACAACTCCATTATGGGTAATGTCAAAATACCGGTGATCGTGCCAGGTAATCGCTGCTCCTCCTGAAGTAGGGGTTTCTTTTCCGTCAAAAATCCAATTCATGGTTTAGTTTGATTTTGTAATGTTAAACAAGGTGTCTCCCTCTGCTTCAATCGTTTCTTTTTGTCCAGAAGAAAGCGCCGTAAACAGAATGTGATTTGCTAAGACTTCCTGACAAATATACGTTTCAAATTGTTTAATCGAGTGCATTATTGCCTCGGTTGTATCAATTTTAACATCGATGCGATCGGTCACTTCAAAACCAGCCTCTTTTCGCATGTTTTGAATGCGGTTTACCACTTCTCTGGCATTCCCTTCCGCTTTCAATTCATCTGTTAACGTAATATCCAAGGCTACTGTAATTCCACCTTCGCTCGCAACAAGCCAACCGGGGATATCTTGTGCCGTAATTTCGAAATCGGTAAGATCTAATTGGATTGCTGTCCCATCTATTTCCCCATTCCATCCAGCATTTTGCTCCACCGAAGCGATGTCATCTTGCGTGAAATTAGATACAATTCCAGCAATTGCCTTCATTTGTTTTCCGTACTTTGGACCAATCGTTTTAAAGTTTGGCTTGATGCTTTTGACAAGCATACCTGCGCCATCGGTCAATAATTCCAACTCTTTCACATTGACCTCAGATAAGATTAAATCTTTCACGTGCATCAAGTGAGCGGCCACTTCTTGATTTAAAACAGGAATCATGATCTTTTGAAGTGGTTGACGGACACGCAACAGGTGTTTTTTTCGCAAGCCAAGTACAAGCGAACAAGACTTTTGAGCAAGTTCCATTTGACTTTCCAATGCCTTGTCAATGAATTCAGTATTTACTGTTGGAAACAATGCTAAATGCACTGATTCTTCCGCATGTTTCTTTGAGACAACATTCAAATCTTGAAACAACTGATCCATAAAGAATGGGGCAATTGGGGAGGCAAGGATTGCAACCGTTTCCAAACACGTATACAAAGTTTGATAAGCGGCCAATTTATCTAATGGATCATCATTTTTCCAAAAACGACGACGGCATAATCGAACGTACCAGTTGGATAATTGCTCCGTTACAAATTCTTGAATGACTCGTCCTGCTTTTGTTGGTTCGTAATCCTTGTAAGCTGCGTCTACTTCGCTAATGAGGGAATGTAATTTAGATAGGACCCATCGATCAATTTCTGGTCTGTCTTCCAATGCAATATCGGCAGCCGAATAGTCAAATTCATCCAAGTTTGCATATAATGCAAAGAAAGAATACGTATTGTAAAGCGTTCCGAAAAATTTACGTTGAACCTCTGTAATTCCCTCTAAATCGAATTTTAAATTATCCCACGGTTGTGCATTCGTAATCATGTACCAACGCGTCGCATCTGGACCATATTTCTCCAGAGTACTAAATGGATCGATTCCATTCCCCAATCTTTTGGACATTTTTTGGCCATTTTTATCCAAAACCAATCCATTGGAGACGACATTTTTATAAGCCACTGAATCAAATACCATGGTCGAAATGGCATGCAAGGTATAAAACCAACCGCGTGTTTGATCCACACCTTCAGCGATGAAATCAGCGGGATATCCCGTTCTGTTTTCAATGATTTCTTTATTTTCAAATGGATAATGCCATTGTGCATATGGCATCGAACCTGAATCGAACCAAACATCGATTAGATCCGCCTCTCGTTTCATTGGTTTACCGGATGGAGAAACCAATATGACCGCATCCACTTTGTGTTTATGCAAATCAATTTGAGCATAATTTTCAGTGGACATGTTACCTGATTCAAAGGATTCAAATGGATTCGCTGTCATAAAACCGGCACGAATCGATTTTTCGCATTCAGCCTTCAATTGTTCAACTGATTCAATGCAAATTCGTTCATCGCCTTCTTCTGTTGACCAAATTGGAATGGGAATTCCCCAATACCTTGATCGCGATAAATTCCAATCGTTGGCGTTTTCGAGCCATTTTCCAAAGCGACCTGATCCTGTTGATTCCGGTTTCCAATGGATGGTGTTGTTTAACTCCACCATTCGTTCCTTTTTATCCGTCACTCGAATGAACCATGAATCAAGTGGATAATACAACACAGGCTTATCGGTTCTCCAGCAATGTGGATAGTTATGCTCGTATTTTTCAACTTTAAATGCCTTGTTTTCTTCTTTTAGTTTGATGGCAATTTGTACATCCGCCGAACGTTCAGGTTCTTCCCCTTCGTTGTAATATTCGTTTTTCACGTACATTCCGGCGAATTCTCCCATTTCAGGTCGAAAACGTCCTTGCAAATCGACCAGAGGAACTAGATTTCCGCGCTCATCACGTAGCAACATAGCAGGTACGCCTGCATCTGCAGCAACTTTCGCATCATCAGCTCCAAATGTAGGAGCTGTGTGTACAATTCCCGTTCCATCCTCTGTAGTGACAAAGTCACCCGGAATCACCACAAATGCCTTTTCTGGATTTTCCGCTGGAAGTGCATAAGGCAAGAGCTGCTCATATGCGCATCCAACTAGGTCTTTTCCTAGACAGGTTCCCAAAACCACGTATGGAATCACTTTCGATCCAGCTTCGTAGCTTGATAACTCTGTCAACGATTCTTTCGATTCAAATCCTTTGCTGAACTGATATCCAATTAGATTCTTCGCAAGAATTACCGTGATTGGTTCGTAGGTGTATTGATTAAACGTAGATACCAACGCATATTCGATTGATGGTCCAACTGTTAGCGCTGTGTTTGAAGGCAGTGTCCAAGGAGTGGTAGTCCAAGCAAGAAAATGAATGTCCTTTGCATGTGCGCTAACCTCATCACTTACCTGAAAAGTAGAAGCAAGCGTTGCAGGATTGTTTGCTTGAAACATGGCTACTACCGTCGTGTCTTTGACATCTTTATAGCAACCTGGTTGATTTAATTCGTGTGACGAAAGTCCTGTTCCGGCTTTCGGTGAATAAGGTTGAATCGTGTATCCTTTGTAAATTAAGTTCTTTTGATAGAGTTGTGCCAATAACCACCAAACGGACTCCATGTACTTTGGTTCATACGTTATGTATGGGTCCTCCATGTCTACCCAATAACCCATTTTCACGGTTAGGTCATTCCAAATATCTGTGTAGCGCATGACCGCTTTTCTGCAGGCATCATTGTATTCGTCAATGCTGATTTTTGTCCCAATATCTTCTTTAGTAATCCCTAATTCTTTTTCCACTCCAAGCTCTACTGGCAATCCATGAGTATCCCATCCAGCTTTTCGTTTGACTTGTTTGCCTTTCAAGGTTTGATATCTGCAGAAAATATCTTTGATGGCACGACCCATAACGTGGTGAATCCCTGGCAATCCATTTGCCGATGGAGGACCTTCGAAAAAGACATAGGAATCATTGCCCTCTCTAGTGGAAATAGATTTTTCGAAAATGGATTCCTTTTGCCATTTTTCCAAAACCGATTGAGCCACATTGGGCAGATTTAATCCTTTGTACTCTGGATATTTCGTGTGCATCTTTATTGAACTTTTGAGTCGCGAATTTACGATAAATGACGCAAAGGCACAAGGCATATTGAATGGACCAAAATTGAACATTTCGATTCATGTATTTCGAGCATTTTTTCACTCTCTCAATTTCGTTATATTTGTTAGAACCAAGTTAATTTAAAACCTATGAAGAGAACCTTACTATTCATTTGGAGTATCTTCACTTTACACGTTGTTTTCGGACAGGTACCATCCGATACGGGTTGGACCCGAGAATTTCACAAGGCCCGTGTTTTTATAGAGAACAAAGGACAATTCGACGAATTTTCAACCAATGAAACTGGAAAAATCCGCTACGGAGTGGATTTCGGTTCAACACGTATTTTCTTCGGGAAAACAGGAATAAACTATTCGTTTTTAGAAGCCGTCAAAGTACCAAAAGCCGAACGTGATGCATTGAGAGCTTCTTTGGCTAAGTTTCCGCAACACTATAAGGAACGAGAACGCATTGTTGGTAAATTCAAGTTCAAGAGCGATGAAGTAGCCATGCGCTATGTCAACGCAAATGAAAAAGTCAAATTATCGGGTTTAAAGCCAACAGCCGACGATCACAATTACTCCATCCAGCGGATTGATGGAAGTTATGAAGGGATTTCGCATGCAAAGGGATATGAAGAACTCGTTTATGAAAACATTTACCCACTAATTGACCTGAAATTTACTGTACATCCAGAAATTGGATTGAAATATGTCTTCATCGTTCATCCTGGTGGGAATCCAGCTGATATCGAAATAGAATACGATCGAAATGTGCAATTGATTCAAGGTGAAATTCACATTCCAACGGCTTTTGGAGACATCATTGACCATGCGCCCTACTCCTTTCAAGGAAATAAAGAATCTGAGTTGAGTAGTTCGTTTCGCGTGAATCAACGCACAGTCAGATTTGAGTTAGCTGATTACCAAAAAAATGCGGATTTATTCATCGACCCATGGATTCAAACACCGGTTTTTGCAACGAATTGGGATGTGGTTTGGGAATGTGACCGAGATGGTGCGGGAAATGTGTATGCGCTCGGAGGGATTATGCCCATGCAAATTTTAAAATACAATGCCGCAGGAACCTTACAATGGACGTACAACACACCATACGACACCTCGAATGTTTGGTTAGGGGCTTTTGCCG
>JBEEIV010000183.1:0-7575 GCA_041169645.1 Bacteroidota bacterium | reverse complement strand
CATCTCGAAATTTGTACCGAGAAGTTACGATTCCTTTTCTAGGCATGTGGAAATCCTGATGTCCTTCCTCGTTCACACACAACCAAATCGTGTCTTTTAATTTGGATAAATCATTTTTTGTTCCAAAACACACGTCATTATTCCAAGTCAACGAGTAAGGAAAATCTTGTTCTTGCGTCATGATTTTATGAATACGCGGATTCATAACGCCATCAAACTTAAACGGATTGTACAAGGACCATGTTTTATTCGAATAAAGAATCACACGCCCCATTTCCGTATCAACGGTATCTAATGCACGTTGTGCGAATGAATTAAATCCAATGCAGCAACATACGAAAATGATATGTAGAATAGAACGGGTCAACTTTTCAAAATAAGGAATCCAAATATAGTGAATTCCTTTTACATGTTTCGGATATCCATTACCTCAATGTTATAGAACACTTGTTCATTTGGCTTGACTAAATTGCCATAACCGCGTGCGCCATAGGCCTGAGGAGCGTCTAAAATAACAAAATACCGTTCTCCTTTCTTCGCTGTTTTCATGAGTTTTCTCAAGCCAGGAACAATCGTTTTTTGTCCAGGACTATATTTCAATGGATAATTCCCCAATCGTGTATTCATGACTGATGACTTCGATTCCGTTGAAACCATGGCGTGAAAAGACAATTCTGCTTCCGGCTTTTCCGCAAGTGAGAATCCTTCACCTTTTTTAATTTTCCATGAGGTAATTCCATTTTCATGAACACTTGGTGTTACCAGTGCCATTACCTTGACATAGAGCCAATTGGGAGAATTCGCTGGAATAACGCCTTTAATTTCTTTCGAACCGAGTGCCAATTCTGCAGGAATTTCAATTTTCACAAAATCTCCTGGAGTCAACTCTAAAAAGGACAAATCCCAACCTGGTGTTTGCATATTATATCCTATCACAAAAGGGATAAAAGGCATGTTTATGCGATTATTTCCATCGACAATTTTTCCATCTGGCAGTGCTAAACGGTAGTCAATCAAGGCCATTTCACCTTTTTTTAATTTGCGTCCTTCACCTTTTAATATCCACTTGATGACAATTCCATTTGCCAAAGTTTTGACATCCATTACCTTTCCTTTTTCAAAGGATTTCAGGTTATTTTGGGAGCCTTTAAACTCCTCATCAATTTTTTTGGAATTAGGCTTCTTGATTTCTTTTGTTTTCTGTTTCGGTTTATCAATTGTTGTTTGACAAGCCGTCAAGGACAGAACAAAAATACAGAGGAGGATTCTAGTCATTATTTTAAATCAATTAATTGAAGGTCAATATATAAAATACTTTGTGGCGGAATTTTCATTCGATCACCCAATAGTCCATGTCCGAGGTAACTTGGAAGAATCAACTTCACCTTATCCCCTTTTGCCATGAGTTGCAGCGCTTCGTGAATCCCAGATTCTTTTTCACTTTTCGCAATCACAATGCGTTCAATTTCGCCCTCAGCTGTTTCGTAGCAAACGCGTCCATCCAATAATTCAATCTTCAAGCGAACGACCGCTTCTTGTCCAACTTTACCTAACACTTCTCCCGATCCGTGAACATACTTCATAAAACGAAGTCCAGAAGAACTAACGACTGTATCCATTTTTAATTCACGGTGATGTGCGAGAAACAATTTGATCTTGATTTCTTCTCTCGCATTCAGCTCTTGATTAAAGTCAACCGAGTGTTCTGTCCCCCATTTTTTCGATGATGCTTCTTTGGATTTTTCAGCACGACAAGAAACCAAAAAAAGTAGGAGAAAAAAGGAACTAAATCGAATCATTTCACTTGCGTTAACTCTTCTAATAACGAACGAAAGCGATCAATTGTTACATTCAATGGTTCATTTGAAAATCCACCAGCTGCATATTGGTGTCCTCCACCCTGGAAGTGTTTCGCCGAAAACTCATTGACAAAGTACTTTCCTTTTGATCGAAATGAAATTTTAATTCCATCTTCATGTTCAATGAACAATGCTGCTATGGAAATTCCTTCTATGGATAAAATCACATTTACCAATCCTTCGGTATCGCCTTTTTGATAGTGAAAGCGGTGTAATTCATCCAAACTTAAACTCATCATACCAACGGGCAAACCTGGAAAAAGTTCTAATTTTTCGGCAATTGCATATCCTCTCAGTTGCAGGCGAGAAACGGTATTCACATCATAAATGGCCTCGTGAATTTCCACATGATTCACACCGATTTTAAGCAGATGTGCGAGTACTTCATGCGTTTTGGCTTGCACGGAAGGAAAACGAAACGAACCTGTATCGGTTAACATACCCAGGTAAATTCCGCGTCCCACAAGTACATCAATCAGATGAATAAACCCCATTTCTTCGACGCATTCAAAGATTAATTGAGCGGTCGAACATACGTCTGGCCGAGAAACCGTGATTTGACAAAAATCTTGAGGGTGTGGGTGGTGATCGATCATCACCTTTGTAGCAGGGAAATTCAAGACAAAAGCTTCCATGTCCTTCCCGACTCTTCCTGCTCCATTATAATCCAAGCAATAAAGCGTGTCAAAAACGGAACAATCTGCGTCAAATCCCTGGTCGTAAATGGAATAGTCCACGCCTTTTAAAAAAGGCATTAAAAAATCGGCTGGACGATCAGGAATGAGTACATGGGCTTCTTTCCCCATATTTTTCAGGAAGAAATACCATGAAACAACACTCCCGATGGCATCACCATCGGGAGATTTATGTGTTGTGATTAAAACCTTTTGGCTTTTATCTAAGTGTAAACGAAGTGCATTGATCATGCTACAAAGTTAATTGTTCTGTTGCATGTGTTCCGCTTCTTCTTTATCTTCTTGAAATAATTTTGGTAAATCTTTCTTTCCTTGAAGGTTATCCATCAAATCCTCGAGTTGTGAAATGGATAAGTTTTTAGCAATGATCTTTTTATCCTTGTCCAAAACAAAAATGCGCGGTGTAGAATAGAGGTCATACGTTGTTTGGAAATTCAATGACTCCAACGTAGTGGGTTTACCTTTTTCTCCAACGTACAAGGGCACCAATTTCTCTGGTGTGGCCTTCGCAATTTCATAGATGCTATTTGTCACGGCCACATTGATGAAATTTAAGTTGTTTTCACGAATGTACTTTTTCCAAGATTCGAAATCCTTCCCAATTCCTTTTCCAACAGCAAATACTTCAATGTTTCTATCTTTAAATTTCTGGTTGTACAATGTGACTAATTTCGGTGTTACTTTTTTACAGTGACCGCATTCTGGATCCCAGAAATACAAAATGGTATATTCTGATTTCAAGGAGTAGAAATCCAACCATTTGGTATCCGAAGTGTCGCGTAAAATTAAGTTATACGGTTTCGCACCAACCACTAGGTTCAATTTCCATTTCAAGTCCTTGCACAACTCTTCAAATTTATCCTCTGCTACCCATGTTGCTGGAGATTTCCCAGTAGCTGGATCCGTTGTACAGAAATAGCGGTTCAGCATGTATAAGTAAACCTTGTCCATTCCCATGATTTGACTTTTTCCAAAAGTCGTTGCAATCCAACCAACGCTGTATTCAAACATTTTTGATTTCGAATCAAGTCCATCACAGAATTTGAACGCATATTTAATGATGGTATCCCAATGTTGGATCATCATGTTTTTACCAAAGTAAAACTCCAATTTGTTGTGGAAAATCGGGTTATTCACTAAGGCATCCGTTTTGAAATCAACGTTATCCCAGTAATGCTCGAAATAATATTTGTAGCGAAAATTTGAATCAATGATTTCACCTTGTTCGTTTTTAGGTGTTTCTGGAACCGTCACATCCATGGACATTTTGACAATTTTCCCAACCAGTTTTTCCCCATGTAATGCGACCAATTCTTTTTGGTAGTCATCTACTTCCTTGTTAATCGCGTCGATGGAAGCACTCAACTTCGCATATTCCTCATCGGTATCTTTCAGTTTGGCACGTTGCTCAGCCAATTTGTTTGCATCACCTTTTTTACCACTAATGAATTTGACATAAGGAATGAAAATTTTATTTTCCTCAGACTTGATGATTTTCATGTTAGACATGAAATCTGGACCTTTGGTTTCCAGTTGTACCTCTTCATTATTGTATACGAATTCGAAATATTTTTGTCCTGGCAACAATAAACCGACGATAACCGGCTTTTGTTTTTTACCATCAAAAACCACTACGCCATTTTTCATTTGAGCGGTATCTGCGTAATTCAATCGGGAGCCAAAATATTTAATTAAGAATACGGTTGTATCCTTTTGATCTTCAACTTTCAATCGGATTTTTTGAGCATAAGTAACTGATGCACAGATTAAAAACAAAAAGGTTAGTATATTTTTCATAGAATGCGTGAGTTTTAATGTACGAATATGCTTGTAATTTATCTGCTTGTTATTTTTTTAACATTTCTTTAACCAAAGATCCAATTCTTTCTTTCAACTGAAATGAATGTATTGACAACACAGCTCAAGACGCACTAAACATCAAAAAAGATGCCTAAGAGCATTACAAAGTCACTCGATTTGAAACTTGGTGCTCGAGGGAGGTCAAACTATACGGATCCAAATAATGCATATCTTCATAGCGTTTCAACCACGTTAATTGCCTCTTAGCATAGTTCCTGGTGTGTTGCTTAATTTTTTCAACGGCAATTTCGTAGGAATATTCGTTTTCCCAATAGGAAAATAATTCTCGGTATCCAACCGTGTTCAAGGCTTTTAGATTTCGCTGTGGAAAGAGTCCTTTTGCTTCATTTAACAATCCCTCTTCCATCATTTGATCAACGCGGTCATCAATGCGTTTGTACAAATCAGATCGTTTCCATTGGATACTAAAACGAAACATTTGATAGTTGTGGTGAACCGTTCCTTTACGTAGTTCAGAAAATGGTCTGCCCGTTAATTCAATCACCTCTAGTGCACGAATCAAGCGAACAGGATTTTGACGATCAACAAGCTCATAGTAAACAGGATCTAATTCTTTTAATTTCTGCTGAATGAAATCGAGTCCCGCTTTTTCATATAAATCGGTCATGCGTTGTTGCGTCAATTTGTCGTGAGGAATTTCATCCAATCCAAGCGTCAAGGCATCGACGAACATCCCTGAGCCACCCACAAGGACAGCGGAACCATTTTTTTTAAGTAATGCATCTAGAACAGGTTTGGCTTCTTTAGCGTAGCGACTCGCCGTGAGTTCATCCACAATAGAGTGACTATGAATAAAGTGGTGTTTTACTTGTCGCAACTCATCCGAGGTAGGCTTTGCCGTACCGATGGACATTTCACGGTAGAACTGACGTGAATCTGCCGAAATAATTTCCGTACCCAATCTCTTGGCGATGGATATGGCTAAACTTGTTTTCCCCGACGCTGTGGGTCCTTGTACAACAAAAACCCTCCCCTCTGAAACATGCATATTACCTCCATCCGTTATAAATCCCGAAGACATGTTTCACATAAGCGACCGCATGTCCGCGGTATGCACCGCAGCGCACGAGTTCAGATCGATAATAAGCTGGATCATCTAGGTTCCCAACCATTATTTCCACGTTGCCATCCCACACATTTGGATTTAATCCGGCAGCTTTCGCTAATTTTTGTGCATCAATGATGTGTCCAGGTCCTGCATTATACGACGCCAGGGTAAATTTCATTCGTTGATCCGGGTCCGGAACAGACTTCCACATGACATAGGTACGATTCAAGTATTTCATTCCTCCAGCAATCTGAACCTCCGCCGGAGAACCAGGAAATACGCCAAAACTTGGACCGGTATTCGGCATAAATTGCATCATACCATACGCACCTCCAAATCCACGCGCATTTGGATTAAAACGCGATTCTTTGAACGCAACAGCCGCAACAATTTTCCAATCCCATCCATATTTCAACGCTTCCGTCTTAAATACTTCGTCATATGGCGAAATCTGACCTTTTTTCGGAATGTAAAATTCAGTCGGTTCATTTTTTAAATAATCGAAATACCTTTTCTTTAATTCCGCATATGCTGGAGAAGCACAGTAGGATTTAATGAACGCATCCAATTTCCCCTTTAATTCTGGACAATTTTTACGTAGACCAAATCCGATGTTTTGCAGGAAGGAAATTTTGGTGCTAATGTTCAAGTTTGGATGCAACTCTTGACTAATGCGCGCCAAATTTTCATGAGCGATGGTAAAAGGCAATTCATTATTAGCCACCATTTCGATTAAATCCTCCGCAATGGGATCGTCTTTTTTGTATTTCACGTTTATTTTTGATCCGATTTCAAACTGAAGGTTTTGCAGACGTTCTGCAAATGCTGATCCTTTTCTTACATATACATTTTTACCTGCTAATTCAGATGGTTCTCTGATGACCGTATCATTTGAGCGCTGCACCAATACTTGATACGTGCGGTAAAATGGCTCTGTGTACGAAAGTTTCTCATCACTTTTAAAAGGAATAACGAAATTGGCCGCTATCACATCCCCTTCTCCGCTGATCAAGTCCTTCTTAAAATCTGAAGATTGAGAAATAATTTTCACCTCCAAATCGATACCGATTGACTTACAAAAAGTATCCATGAATTCGTATTCAAATCCAAGTTTTTTACCCCGGTATTCAAAGTAAGACAAGGAGCTATTCTCCATTAATACCGTGAGTTTTCCTTTCTTTCTGATTTCTTTCAAATCAATTTTATTCTCCCGAATGACTTTCTTTTCTTGACAAGAAATCAACAAAAAAAACAAAACGAAAGATGCCCAAAATAGTCGCATAAGCTTCATTTTATAAGTTATTCTTTACGAAAGAATTAAGTTAAAGTTACAACTATTTTTTTCATTTGTTTTATTTCAAAATTTAATAGATATTTGACATTCAAATGATTGAGTATGAGCAACGAACAAAACGAGATCTATTCAAAGGTAGTACGCGCTGGAAAGCGCACCTATTTTTTTGACATCAAATCGACCAAAGGAAATGATTTATACATTACCCTGACCGAGAGTAAAAAGACCTTTGGTGAAGAAGGAGACGGTAACTATCAGAAGCACAAGATATTCCTATACAAGGAGGACTTCGAGAAGTTTCGTGAGGGACTAGATGATGTTTTGGCGAAAATCGACGAAATCAAATCGAATCAATAATTTTTTCAAAAAAGACTTGCAAAATTAAAAAGTATACCTATCTTTGCACACGTAAATCACAGGGGAGTTTAGCTCAGTTGGTTTAGAGCATCTGCCTTACAAGCAGAGGGTCGGGGGTTCGAATCCCTCAACTCCCACACTGATAAAAGCACTATCGTTAGATGGTGCTTTTTTCGTTTCAGGACGATTGAGTTTACTCAAAAATGGATGAAAAGGAAAAAGAACCACCAGAACGCAGTGAAGGAGCGCTTTTATCCACTGCACGTCGGGACAACAGGTTCTAAATATTATTCATGAAACACATTTGTTATTCTCTTGTTCAAGGATTTCAAAGCATTAATAATCACCTTCCAAACAAGCACCACATCGCCCACCGTTAATACCGTATTCGAAACCTCCACATTGCGAACAGGTATTATTTATCTCGTCTTCACAGGAACT
>JBEEIV010000182.1:0-7437 GCA_041169645.1 Bacteroidota bacterium | reverse complement strand
AGGTACAGGTATACCGCTCCAAAAACTGCTGCAACCCACTCAAGCAGCAAAACAGATAGGTCCATTTAGTATAAAAGGTGCTTTTTTGCAGCATTTCTCCAACCAGCCTGATTTTCGTAATCTACAAAATAAATTTTAATGTCTGCTTGGTTTTCGTACTGCACAAAATAGATGGATTTTTTTGCTTGGTTTTCATATTGGGTAAAGAACCATTTTCCATTGTTGTCGCCCGCTTGGTTTTCGTATTTTACCTTAAATACTTTGAGATCCGCTTGGTTTTCGTATTTAACAACATATACCTTGACATCGGCTTGGTTTTCATAATTCACGGAATAGACTTTTTGGGAGAAGCTTAAGTGTGCAAAACACAAAAAGAAGCAAGTAAAAAGTAATTTTTTCATGGACTTAATTTTATCAAAAATAACGAAGCTTTTGTTAAATTCTAACGAATCACCATTACTTTTCCAACTTTTCGATCTCGACCTTCGTTATTCGTCGCTGTCCAAATTAAATAAACACCCGTTGGAACTTTTTCACCTTGAAGATTTTCCACATTCCATGTTGCCGTTCCGCCATTGGAAGTTGTGCGGTAAATCAAATTTCCAGCAATATCCGTTACTTTCACATCCGAGTCATAGCGTATGCCTTGAATCGTTACTGGACCGAAATAATTCGGCTTCACGGGATTGGGGAACACCTTTACATCTGAGTATTCCGGGTCTTCGTAAGATGCATTCGTACGATAAGAAATTAATCCTTTGTCTGTAATAATGTATAATTCTCCCGTTTGCTGATTTAATTGCAAATCGTAAATCGTATTTGAAATGATAGGAGAATTTTCCATGGTATGTTGCTCCAAAATTTCTGAGCCATCGGGGGACATCAAAATAATTCCTGCATTTGCGGTAGCCATCCATTTTCGGTTACCTCCGTCCACTTCAATATCTGTGATATGCGTTTTTCCAAGGACGTATTCAACATTTCCTTCAAAATTAACTTTTATTTGTTGAGCGTTGTAGTCGCCGGGTTGAGCGTCAAAAGCCCCTGCTGAATTATACAATATCGCGAAACCCATCTCTGTTCCTATCCACAATTCCCCGTCAAAATCTGCCGCTAACGCCGTTACAGCGGAGGAAGGAAGATTGCCAGAAAAAGCACCCTCGTCAATAGTTATGATTTGATCATCACTTGCATCAGAAATTGTTCCATTATGTTTGTACCCAACGACACCATCCGACTTCGTGGCAAACCATAAAATTTCATCAAAATCCTGAATCATTTTGGTTGTGTATTTGTTTTTCGGTGTCGAACCACAATCAAAACTATACCAAGTTCCATCTTTCTCACGTACGGTTAATGGTCGTTCAGAATATCCATTTAAGGCCCACAAATTCCCTTTTTGATCGAAGAGTACATCTGACACCAAACTCCATCCGTTTCCGGCACTGGTTGGCTTGATAGGTGAATTGTTCGCATCAAACCCGATTGTATCTGTCGCATTTAAGAGCGTGAGCGGACGATATGAAAAGGTTGCCATGGCTATTTCAGCCGTATCCGATGGGTTAATGGCTACATCAATAAAATCCCAAGTTTCACTTTCCGGCATTTGAACAATTTGATCCACATTCAGTAAGCTCCAATTGGCATCTTGGTAAATGTGCACACCATTTCGAGAAAAATCAGGCTGTCCTTCATTCAGTCGCCCGGATGCAATGGCTAATTTTCCTTTTTGTGCATCCATGGCATAAAAGAAATTGTTTCGAGCGCCTTCCATCGGGTAGGATTTATAGCTAAATTCTGTGGGATACATGACTAAACCGTACTTTAAGTCAGCAGACCACAAACCCTTTTCATTTCTTGCCGTGCGCGAAGATGAGAACCATTCAATAAAATTCCCTGAACCATATGATTCTGGGATTTGTAAATTATCATTGTACAGGTTGATGACGCCATCAATGTTAACAGAAAGGTATTGCTCTACGACATTAATGGAATTGATTTCCACGGTAAATGGAAGATTGGTGACAATCTCAAGATCGGAAGCATTGATGCGGTAGACTGTATCAGAACCATAATCTTCGGATTTTTTCAAAATCACCAAGCGGCTTTGAAACAGCTCCATTTCGGAATACCTATTTGCCGTTTGAAAAGGTAAGCGAATATCTCTCACCCACTGAGAAAAATCGGTAAGGATGGGGTTTGGAAGGAATCCCTTCAACAGTTGCGTTGGTGTTAATGCATAAATGGAATCTTGGTAAATGGCCAGGTCTACGATGGGCTCCGTTAAATTGGTAGGATAAAATGTTTCTTTGACCTCATCTTTATTCGCATCCAACTGTACAATGGAGAAATCATTAGCCGCATAAACAAATGAACCTTTTCTTTCAAAATGATTGATGCGTTTCGAGACCGCTAATTGTGCCAATTTAATTGCAGGAATATTAGAAACCGTTCCATGATGGTATTTATCGATGTTTCCATTTTTGTACCCGATATATACCGCGTCTTGTAGCTCATCGTAGTATAGGCAAGAAATTTCGATATCAGACAAGCCATTCAATGCCGTTAACAATTGATGGTCGTCCGAAGCGATATCGTAGACAGATAATCCATTTACGTATGCGGTGAAAACTTTTGTTTCGGATGCAACCACGTCAATCGCTTTTGAAGTAGCGACATGAAGCTTCCATGTTCCCATACCAATCTGTGCCTTCAAAAATGAGGGAGTAATAATCAGTAGAAGGAAGAATAAGGTTTTCATCGTGTCCGTATAACGTACTTATTGCTTTTAAATTTCCTTTCCTATGATTTTTTCATGCGAAAAGGACGTAGGTCAAAAATACGAATGTTTTGCTTTTTAAAAATTTCATATTTCAAGAACATTTCCCAATCTTTTCGCGGTTCACTTTCTGGTTCTGAAATTACAACGGCGAAATTCGATCCCTTCTGAATAAACTCAGCGATTTGATTCGTTTCATTATCCGATGGTTCCCGAAAACTATAGTGTGTGTAACCCACTCGATTCAGCGTATACAAATAAATGTTGGGAGAAGGATCCGTTAAACAAAGAATGGTATCTGTCTTTGGAATTAGTCTTTGAATCTCAACTGAAAAATCCTGAAGCTGTTTTAAGTGGGTGTTATGATAAAAGTGAAAATAGCCCCAATTGCCTTTCACAAAATCACTAACAAAAGGAGTGTTTTTTGTCAACACGTTTTCCTTTCCAAAAGACCAATGAATCAAAGAAATGGCTTGAACAACGGTTAGGGTAATCCAACATGCAAATAATAGCCGTGTTTTCCTCAGCGAGGAAAATAAACGGTCACCAAACTCGATGAGTACATAAAACAAAATCAGGGGGAAAAAGAGCATTTCAATGAGGTAATAGTCATGCACATCAAATACCCAAAACCATAAAATGAAATAGGCCCCGAGACCGAGGAAGGCGGTGAAAACCAACCAAAAAATAAAGGGGGAAATCCACTTTTTCCATGCAGAATACAGAAAAAATAACACAGAAATAAGGAGCAAGCTTGGGTGATACAACCCTGGAAGCATGTATTTCCAGAATTTCTGCCAAATTTCTTTGCGTGCATTTGCATCCACCTCCCAAATTGGTCGGACAGTTGTAGAAAACAGGTCTGATCCAACGCGTTCATTATAGCGTATTGCATAAGCATACCACAGGTAGCTAACCAATAAAATCAGTCCAAAAGAAATCAAAAAGGCAAACCAAAAATACGCATGTGTTTTGAAGGATTGCCGAACATGAAAAAGAGCAAATAAAAAATAGGCTCCACCAAAGGACAACAGACAAATTAACGCAGTGATTTTTATCAATACCGAAAGGGCAAAAAATGCCGTAAGAAAACCTAACCAAAATACGTGCTTCGAATGAAGAAATTTATAGGTTCCATAGGCCCCGAGAAGCACAAATGAAAAGGCGTACAAATTCGGCAAAATCGAATCCGAATAAAATACTAAGACTGGAGAACTCGCAATCATGAGCACGAATAAAAGCGCCTTCCTTTTTTGTTGAAAAAGCTGCTCTACCACCTCGCTAAACAACGAAATACTGATGAAAAGAATCGAAATAGATAGGCATTTCGAAATCCACTCGTGCACACCAAAAAAGTACCAGAGTTTTCCTAAAATAAAATAGATAACAGGGAATTCAGCAGCGGCATTTCGTGTGCCATTAGCTGCAATCCACTGAGTCTGGGGCTCCAGAAATGGTGTCCCTTTGTAATAATTTAGTGCGATACTGAGTGAATCTGTTTTACGCCATTCATGTATGGGGAATATTCCTTGAAAAAAATGATCAAATACGCCATACAACGAAAAGAGTACGAAAAGTAGAAGTAACGCTTGAAAACGAATCGGTAATTTGCGCAGTAAAGACATCATTCGTCTAACTCTTTTTCCGTGATTAAATACTGGGGTCTATTTTTACTTTGGATAAATAATTTTCCCAAGTAAATGCCAACAATACCAATCATAATTAATTGAATACCGCCAATGAATAATATCGAAGCGATGATGGAGGTCCATCCGGTAATGGCCTCATTGGTAAACGCCGCAATGTAAATGGCATAAATCCCATAGAGAAATGCAAGTAATGCAAAGAATAATCCTGCATAAATGGAGAAATATAAAGGCTTTGCACTGGAAGATGTGATTCCATTCAAAGCAAAGCGCAACATTTTAGAAAAAGAGTACTTTGTCGTTCCAGAAACCCGCGCATTCGGTACGTATGGAATACCAATTTGTTTGAAGCCTAATGAAGGAATGATTCCCCTCAAAAACAGATGTGCTTCGTTAAATTGTTTCAATGCGTCAACCACCTTTCGGTCTAACAATCGAAAATCAGCTGTACCTTCTTCCATTGGAATTTCAGCCAATTTATTCGTGATCCGATAAAATCCCTTTGAGGTCCATTTTTTCAGCAAAGGCACTTTTTGATCGTCCTTTCGAATGGTGTATACCACCTCGAAGCCCGCCTTCCATTTCTCGACCAGCGTAGGAATGAGTTCAGGAGGGTGTTGCAAATCAGCATCCATACTGATAACTCCCGCACCATTGGCATGATCTAGTCCCGCTTTTAAGGCATTTTGATGGCCAAAATTTCGACTCAACTGGATGAATTTTACCCGAGAATCTTTGGCGCGAAGTTCTTGAATTCGCAAGAGTGATTCGTCCGTACTTCCGTCATCGACAAAGATAAACTCAAAGGATGAGCACGCACATGAAGACATGGCTGCAGTTAAGCGTTCATACATGGCAAAGATGTTTCCTTCCTCGTTACAAGTTGGAATCACAACTGAAAGCTCAATATGTTGCGTATTTTGTTCCATGTGGAGCGAAGTTACATAATAATCTGAAAGTATCCGTTTCGCGCTGTGACTTTGGGACAAAATCGATTGGATTTACTATATTTGCGGAAAGATAAAGAAATGTCAGATCAAATACGTATTTCCACGAATAAAGCGCCTAAACCAGTTGGATTGTATCCACACGCTCGACGAGTTGGCAATTTGCTTTTTTTATCCGGAGTTGGACCAAGGGTAGCTGGATCGGATGATACGGATTCAGCCGTTCCTGGATTAAAATTGGACAAAAATGGCAACTTCATTGAATTTGACTTCGAGGCTCAATGCCGCAGTGTTTTTGATAATGTCCGTATTATCCTAGAAGAATCAGGTTCGACTTGGGATCAACTAGTTGATGTTACCGTGTTTTTGGTCAATATGAAGCGTGATTTTCATGTCTACAATCGCATTTATGCGGAGTACTTCAAAGATAATTTACCATGTCGTACAACGGTGGAAATCAATTCACTACCGACACCAATAGCCATTGAATTGAAATGCATTGCCACGATTCAATAAATTTGACCCATTTAAACTAACGTTATGCTTGCTTTTATTATTCGTATTCTCTTAGCTGCTGTTGCCACTGGATTTAATGTATACCTATTTGCTACTAATCATTGGGGTTGGGGAATCACATTTATCTTCGTGACCGCGTTGATTATCCTTTCCTTTTTCAGAAATGAAAACGTACTCCTTGCCTTGAATCAAATGCGTATTGGAAATACGGATAAAGCGAAAAAATACATTGATAAAATCACGCACCCACAATTCCTTCCCAAAAGACAACATGCGTATGTGTTGTTTCTAAAAGCGGTGATGGGTGGACAAGAACTTGGATTTGCTCAAAGCGAAAAACTTTTAAGAAGAGCCATGGAACTCGGCTTGAGAACACCAGAAGATAATGCCGTTGCACGGATGCACCTTGCAGGTATTTGCGCGCAAACGGGCAGAAAAAGTGATGCTGTGTCTCTTCTTGCTGAAGCTAAGAAATTAGATAAAAATGGCATGATGCGCGACCAAATCAAAATGATGCAAAGTCAATTGCAAATGGCACCATCGAAAAATCAAATGCGCATGGCCCAAATGATGGGTGGACGTAAGAAAACGCCAAAAATGCGCTAATCCATGAGCGATATCCCAAGAATTTACGCTCAACCTTGGGCTGATTATGAATTGCTCGATGCGGGCGGTGGAAAAAAATTAGAACGATGGGGTTCAATAATCACCATTCGACCAGAAGTTCAAGCATATTTTCACAGTGGTTTACCTTTTACTGAATGGCGGAATTTGGCGCATTGGGAATTTATCGAAGGAAAAGGACAACAAGGTAAATGGAAGTGTTTGAAAAAAAATGTTCCGAGCGAATGGACCATCAAATACAAGCGCCTACAGTTTTCTCTTTCTCTAACCAAATTTAAGCACATTGGCTTATTTCCTGAGCAAGAAGCAAATTGGCAATTCATTGAGGAGAACCTTTCTAGTGAGGATGCCTTCTTAAACCTTTTTGCCTATACAGGTGCTGCTTCGTGTGTTGCACGCGTAAAAGGAGCAGAAACATTTCATGTGGATTCGGCAAAATCGACCTTAAATTGGGCAAAAAGAAACATGGAAGAATGTAAACTTTTGAATATCAAATGGGTACATGAAGACGCCCTAAAATTTGCCGCTAGAGAAGTGAAAAGAGAACACCGCTATCACGGAATCATCATGGATCCTCCTGCATGGGGAATCGGCGCCAATGGTGAAAAATGGAAACTCGAAGACAAAATCGATGAATTGATGATGACTGCTGCTCAGTTAATTGACGAAAATGGGTTCATCATCATGAATACGTATTCACCGACGGTGGATCGGGACTTTTTAACAGAATTGATCGGCATTTACTTTCCAGATAAAGCGGGAAGTGTCTCACAATTGTACATGGAATCCAAAACAGAGAAAAATCTTTATTTCGGTGAACTAGTTCGCATACAGTAGTTTATAATAGCTCGTTTGCCAAGTTAGCAAGTTCTGAACGTTCACCTTTCTCCAATTTAACATGTGCAAAAAGTGATTCACCTTTGAG
>JBEEIV010000181.1:0-3659 GCA_041169645.1 Bacteroidota bacterium | reverse complement strand
AATTGTTCCATGCCTTTTCTTTTGTGATGATTAAACGTGCAAATTAGCAAATTAATTGTCCGAACTCGTAAAGTAATCGAAAACCTTAATTTTTCCGTACTTTCACTTCAAATAACGTTGGCCAAAATTTTCCTGTCATGTATAATTTTTTGGTTTTCGGCTGATAAGCAATACCATTAAGAACTTCACCATTGCCTTTTCCTTCATTAACTAAATTTGTCGCATCGATGATGGCAATCACTTTTCCTGTTTGGGGGTCAATCACTGCTACCTCGTTTGAGGTCCATATGTTCGCATAAATAAGGCCATCGACATACTCTAATTCGTTTAGTCGATCCACTGGCAGTTCATTGGTATAGACCTCTAAGGTTTTGATGATTTGGAAATTTTTTGGATTCCTGATGTAAATACGTTCAGAACCATCAGACATAAACAACACATTTCCATCCGTACAAATTCCCCATCCTTCGGTTGTATAACTGAGTTCACGAATGTTTTTCATGGTTTCTTTATCATATACCATGCATTTTTGGTTCTTCCACGTTAATTGAAACAATTCATTGCCTAAAATGGTAATTCCTTCACCAAAATGACTAGCATCGAGTCCAATTTTTGTTCCCATTTGACCCGTTTTTAAATCCACCTTTCCAACAAGTGTCGCACCATTTTCATTCGGATCTCCAGTTCCCTCAAAAAGTTGATCTCCTGAAAAAGCTAAACCTTGCGTAAAACTTGCTTGATTATGCGGGTACCTTTCAATGATTTCGATGGTCCAGCGCTCCGGGGTAACATCTGATAAAATGCGGACATTCCTGAGTTCTGTGAATAATTGACCTTGCATGTCGTATCCCTGAAGCTCCAACTCATAAGCTCCGATTTGGTATTTTTTGGAATCTAGTGAAATGGTCAACTTTTCCTTTGGATGCTTGAATTTCTGAAGGATCTTTCCGTTTAAGGTAATGGTTAGTTCTTTTACATCACCATTCACTTCGATGGGTACATTAACCACTTGGCCATACTTAATGGCTAAATTGTCTTGGAATCCAAATGTGAATGGCGATTCTGACACATCAGAATTCGATAAAAACATAGGGACTAAATAACTTGCTAAAAGTCCAACAAGCACCAGTATGATCAGAATTTTTTTCATGCGTTTAATCTACTATTTTTCGTATTTGATCTGCGTCTATCATGCCATGGCTTTCACTGTACACGATTTCACCATTGACAACAACTATTGCCTGAGGGGATTGGTGCACAACACGTGTCAATGACTCGATTTCAGCAGAAATTTGACGGTTTTCCAAGAGATCCAAAAACCAACATTGAATGTTTTGGTCATTCAATATTCCTGAATTTTCAAAACGCCTAAGCGCCATGGAAGAAATACTACAGCGCGTGCTGTGCTTAAAAAAAAGTTGCGGGATTTCATTGCTAGCAGCAAGGATTTGCTGCACTTGGTCTTTATCCGTAAGTAGGTTCCACTCCATTTTTAAATTCCTGCAGTAAATTGTTTTAAAAATCGAATGTCATTTTCTGAATAAAGCCTTAAATCGGTTACCCTATATTTCAATTGCGCAATACGCTCTACACCCATTCCAAAAGCAAATCCGCTATAGACAGTTGAATCAATTCCACATGCGTCTAACACATTCGGATCCACCATTCCACATCCCAAAATTTCAAGCCATCCAGTGTATTTGCAAACATTACACCCCTTTCCATGGCATAGTGTACATGAAACATCCACTTCCGCACTAGGCTCAGTAAATGGGAAGTAAGAAGGCCGCAATCTAATGTTTGCTTTTTCACCGAAAAGTTCCTTCGCGAAGAAAAGCAAGGTTTGTTTTAAATCGGCGAAAGAAACATTTTTATCGATGTACAATCCTTCGATTTGATGGAAAAAACAATGTGCTCGTGCGGATATTGCTTCGTTTCGATACACCCTGCCTGGTGAGATGGTCCTAATGGGTGGTTCAGCGTTTTCCATGACACGAACTTGTACGCTACTTGTATGCGTGCGTAAAGCCATTTCTTTTTCGCCTTTTTCGACGAAAAACGTATCCTGCATGTCTCTTGCAGGATGCTCTGGTGGAAAATTCAAGGCAGAAAAATTATGCCAATCATCTTCAATCTCGGGGCCCTCAGAAACCACGTACCCAATTCGATTGAAAATAGCGATGATTTCTTGTCGGACCAAGGAAAGCGGGTGATGGCTACCAATATGAGGATCTGCCCCCACACGACTCAAGTCTAATTCAATTCCTTCTGTCGCTTGCTGCGCTAAATTAAATTTGTGTAGTTCATATTTGTCCTCTGCAAGCTGTCGTAATTCATTGATTTGTTGTCCGACAATTCGCTTCTCTTCATTTGGAACATTTTTCAGGGTTCCGTAAAGGTCTTTTATCTGTCCTTTCGAACCTAAAAACTGAATGCGAAAGTTTTCCAATTCTAGATTGGATGTTATTTCGAATGCATGAACTGCGTCTACGATTTCCTTAATATTCATTTTCTTCAAGCAAAGTGTAACTTTTCAGGCTTAAAACTTGTTTAACGGATAGTCAATAGCCTTAACATGCAAATGTACAAGAATTTTGTTGGTAAAATCAAGGGGGGTGTAGGATTTATTCTATTGCTGTTGCTTTGTTTAAGTAGCATGAGTTCTTGCTATAAAAAAGAACCTACCTCGCTTGAAGTTGCCGTACAATTTTCGAATGGTGAATTAGTAAAAAATGCACAAGTCTTTTTAACCGTTGAACCAACCACAAACACGGGTCAAATGGCTATTATAGATGATAGTTCCAGCACTAATTCTGGTGGTTTAGCGTTTTTTGACCTGAATAAATATTATAAATCCGGGCAAGTCGGAGTTTTTGTGTTAAAGGTTAACGCCTTTTATTATGGCTTGAGTGGAAGTCAAGTGATTCAGATTGAAGAAGAAAAACGGAATCGGGTACTTGTTACCATGCAATAATGACATTTGAGGAATTAAAAAAAATAATGTAAATTTGAAACTTTCGAACGAATATGAAAACCATTTTTAACCTACTATCACTAAGTCTTATCGTGCTTCTTAGTGTTTCTTGTGAATCGAAAGACCCAGCAATCCTGAAGGTTTTTGTGCGCTCATCTTCCAATCAATTGATGGATGGAGCTAAAGTAATCGTTATCGGAGATCAGCAGTCTAATCCGGCAACATTACCATTTGTTGATACTGTTTTTTCGAATGCATCCGGTTTTGCAGTAGTTGATATGGATCAATATTTCAACGTTTCTGGAGAAGAAAATACAACTGGATATTTTGATATCATTGTCAAATACAATAACAAAGTAGCTTACGATTATGCTCGTTGCCGCGTTCATACGACAACGGTGAAAACCATATACTTACCGAATTAAACTTAAAAAAATGAAAAATAGCATCATTTTAGCTGTTCTTACTATCCTTGTTTTCGGATCTTGCCGAAAAAAATTAGATACGGTAGCAAACATTTACATCAAAGACGAAAATAATGCGAGTGTGAGCAATGCCATGGTTGTTCTTTACGGAACAAATACGCAGGGAACTCCTCAGCAAGTTGCGGTTTTTGATACAGCGTATACCAACTTAAATGGTATGGCTACATTCAATTACAATGACTTATACCAATTAGGTCAAG
>JBEEIV010000180.1:0-7895 GCA_041169645.1 Bacteroidota bacterium | reverse complement strand
AACTTCTGCATATATTTTTGCTCCTCGTTTCACTGCGTGCTCATATTCTTCGAGAATGAGCGCACCAGATCCCTCACCTAAAACAAAACCATCTCTGTCCAAATCAAATGGTCGAGACGCTGTTTCAGGAGAATCATTTCGAGTAGAGAGCGCTTTCAATGCATTAAATCCACCCATTCCCATTTCGTTCACTCCAGCTTCTGACCCACCGGTAACGATGGCATCAGCCTTTCCTAAACGAATTAAGTTAAATGCATCAATAATGGCATTTGTAGCAGAAGCACAAGCCGATACACATACATAATTTGGTCCACGTAAACCATATTTAATGGAAATATGTCCTGCCGCGATATCCGCGATCATTTTAGGAATGAAAAAAGGATTAAATCGTGGGGTTCCATCACCAGCAAAAAACTCGCGGGCTTCTTCTTGAAATGTTTTTAGTCCACCGACTCCCGAACCCCATATTACGCCGATGCGGTCGCAATTTGGATTAGACTCCATTAATGCAGAGTCTGCCATAGCTTCCGTTGCGGTAACTATGGCATACTGCGAAAATTGATCGAGTTTTCGGGCTTCTTTTTTATCAATGTGATCTTCTACATTGAATCCCTTCAACTCACAGGCAAATTGAGTTTTAAACAAGGATGCATCAAATTGCTGAATTGGTGCAGCACCGCTTTTTCCAGCAAGTAATCCATCCCAATACTCTTGCAAATTATTTCCGATTGGTGTTAAAGCACCAAGGCCAGTTACGACTACTCGTTTTAATTGCATGCCTATTTAAATTGGATTCAGTAAATATTAGTTCACATTGCTTTCGATATAAGCCACTGCGTCTCCAACTGTTTGGATCCCTTCAGCTTTATCGTCTGGAATGGAAATATTGAATTGCTTCTCGAATTCCATGATTAACTCTACGGTATCCAATGAATCGGCACCTAAGTCGTTTGTGAAGCTCGCTTCGTTCGTCACTTCACTTTCTTCAACATTCAGTTTATCCACGATGATCGCGATAACTTTAGCTTTGATTTCAGACATCTTTTCTTAATTTAAAGGTTTCAGCCTGCAAAGAAAAAAACAAACATCCAAATAACAAAACTAAATCAGGAATATTTATCAACTTAAAAGTATTGATTACACGTGAATCCCAACAGATGTTTAACTTTGCGACCAGAATGAAACGTCAACGCATCGCACTATTTATTTCGGGAAATGGCAGTAATGCTCGAAATATCTCGGATTTTTTCCAAAATCACTCAGAAATTCAAGTGGTTTTAATCCTTTCATCTGCGCAAAATCCGCTTATGAAGGAATTTTGTGCGGAACATGGTATATCCTTTGAAGTGATCACACACATGGAAAGTAATGCGTACATCGACGTGTGTCAAGCATATCAAATAGACTGGGTCATTCTTGCTGGATTCCTAAAAAAAATCCCTGAAGACTTCATTCATCAATATCCAAATCGCATCATGAATGTCCATCCAGCCTTATTACCTAGATTTGGAGGAAAGGGGATGTATGGTAAACATGTACATGAGGCGGTCTCAAAAAGCAAGGTTCGATTTAGTGGAATAACGATACACCTTGTAAATGAAGAGTTTGATAAAGGTAAGGTTTTAGCACAATTTGCTTTTTCAATGAAAAAACAGTTGACTTCCGGTGAAATTGAACAGGAAGTTAGAGGCTTAGAGGCAAAACATTTTCCCCAGGTAATTGAATCTATCGTTGGTAGTTCGAGTTATTGAATCGCATTTTCTAAATGTGCTCCGAACCAAAAACAATCCTCATAAGAATTGTACAGTGGTGCTGGTGCTATTCGGATGACATTTGGTTCACGCCAATCTGCGATTACGCCTAAATCGGATAACGCATCAAAAAGTTTACGACCTTGTCCATGCGCCATAATCGACAGCTGCGCTCCTCGTTGCTGTGGGTCCTTTGGAGTGATGATTTCAAAGGTACATTTGTCCGAATTGCGTGCTGATATTTCCTGAATAACAAATTCTAAATAAGCCGTCATTTGATCACGCTTGGAGCCGATACGATCCATTCCTGCAGCTTCAAATAATTCCAACGAAGCTAAATGAACAGCCATTCCCAGGACTGGTGCATTGCTCAATTGCCACCCTTCGGCACCAGGTAGCGGATCAAAGCCTGGTTTCATTAAAAAACGTTCTTCTTTGTTATGTCCCCACCATCCTGCAAAACGTGGCAAGTTTTTATTGTGCGCGTGCTTTTCATGCACAAACATTCCGGAAACACCTCCCGGAGAGGAATTTAGGTATTTATATCCACACCATGCGGCGAAATCGATGTTCCAATCGTGTAAGTTCAAGTTAATATTTCCTGCAGCATGCGCTAAATCAAAACCAACATAGGCACCAACCTGATGGCCAGCCTTTGTAATTTTTTCGAGATCAAAATATTGCCCGGTATAATAATTTACACCTCCAATCATTACGAGTGCCAATTCATCACCAATTTCCTGAATTTTAGCACAAATGTCCTCTTCTCGAATTAAATGCTCCCCCGCTCTTGGGGCAATTTCAACCAGGTGTTCCGTGGTCAAACCATGCATTTTTAATTGGGACTCCAATGCATATTGATCACTTGGAAAAGCTTTCGCTTCACACACTATTTTCGTGCGTTTTCCTTCTGGTCGATAAAAGCTCGCCATCAACAAGTGTAAATTAGTCGTCAAGGAATGCGTCACAACGACTTCTATTGGCAAGGCTCCAACTATTTTTGCTGCCATATTCGTCAACACCTCATGATAGGAAAACCAAGGTCTTTGGGCTAAGAAATGCCCTTCCACTCCGTACTTTGCCCATGCTGCCAATTCTTCTTGAAGGTATACTGCTGCCTTTTTAGGTTGTAAACCAAGAGAATTTCCAGTAAAATATATGGGTTTATCTGTATGAAATGTGGGAAATAAAAATTCATTGCGAAATCCCTTAAGTGGATCTTGTTGATCCAATTTTCGTGCAAAATCTAAGCTGTTCTCAAAAACCATTTCCATCCTTTATTGTTACTTTTGTGGCACGACAAATATACGCAAGAAATGAAGATCGAACATTCCATCAACCGCAGCACCTCTGAAAAGCTATTTCAAGAATCACAAACTTATTTTCCCGGTGGGGTAAATTCTCCTGTTCGCGCGTTTAAATCCGTTGGAGGCACTCCCCTTTTTATCGCCAAAGGAAATGGTGCGGAAATTTGGGATGAAGATGGGAATCGTTTTGTCGATTTTTGTTGTAGTTGGGGACCTTTGATTCATGGTCACAATCATCCAAGTGTATTTCAATCAATTGTTGAAACACTTCAAAATGGCGCAAGCTTTGGCGCACCAACGAGAAAAGAAAATGAACTTGCGAAGTTTATTCTTGAACGAATCCCTTTTATCGAAAAACTTCGCTTTGTTAGTTCAGGGACGGAAGCGGTGATGTCTGCCATTCGTTTGGCAAGGGGATATTCGAACAAAACAAAAATCGTCAAATTTGAGGGTTGCTACCACGGACATGTCGATGCATTAATGGTCAAAGCAGGCAGTGGATTAGCTACCTTTGGTACCTCATCGAGTGCAGGAGTACCAGAAGCATTTGCAAATGAAACTTTGGTTTTGCCTTTGAACGACATAACAGCCCTAACCAAGTGCTTTGAACAATATGCTAATGAAATCGCCTGCGTGATTATTGAACCAATTCCTGCGAATAATGGACTAATCCTTCAGGACCTCCATTTTCTAACCGCACTTCGAGAATTATGCACGGAATATGGCATCCTTCTTATATTTGATGAAGTAATTTCAGGATTTAGGGTCGCTTTTGGCGGCGCCGCTGAACATTATAACATTCACCCCGACATCGTTACGTACGGTAAAATAATTGGCGGTGGTCTTCCCGTAGGTGCATATGGCGCCAAGCGTGAAATCATGTCTTTTGTTTCTCCTGATGGGCCTGTATATCAAGCCGGAACCTTATCCGGGAACCCTGTTGCAATGGCTGCAGGACTCGCACAATTAAAAATGTGTGCCACAGCTCATTTTTATGAAAATCAAACCGAACGAACCCAAGCTTTTGTTCACAATATCAATTCTTTTGCTGTGGAAAATGGATACCCAGTTGAATTGGTCAGTATAGGCTCCATATTTTGGTTCTCCTTTAACGGAAAAAAACGCATAGCCGCAGCTGATCAAATTGATACAGATATGACCGCATTCAATAAATTACACCATTTTCTTTTGAACAAAGGTGTTTATTTTGGTCCTTCTGGTTACGAAGTCGGATTTATTTCAAGTGTGCATTCAGAAGATCAATTACACTTTGCCGCAGATCAAATCAAAGAAGGGCTTCATGTCATCTACCAATAACGGAGTTAAATGCCTAGCTTTACCTTATGATATTAGTCACCGGCGCAACAGGTTTATTGGGAAGCCATTTGTTAATTCAATTAACTAAGAACGGGCAATCCTGCCGTGCATTATACAGAAATAAGGATAAAATTGCTGATGTTCATGCGCTCTTTCATTATTATTTTCAAGATTCAGCAGAAGAAAAGTGGAATTCAATAGAGTGGTTAGCCTGTGATTTATTAGATATTTCAACGTTGGATGACGCCATGAAAAATATTGACTATGTCTATCATTGTGCTGCACTCGTTTCTTTTTTTAAAGCAGATTTTGAAGCTTGTATCAAACATAATCGCATTGCTACGGCAAATGTGGTCAATGCATCACTGACGCATCAGGTCAAAAAACTTTGCTACGTCAGCTCAACTGCCGCTGTGGGAATCAACCCAAATGGGATGAGTTCTGAGCTTAACAAATGGGAGCTTGGATCAGAAGTAAGCGGCTATTCTGTTTCAAAATTTCTAGCAGAAAAAGAAGTTTGGCGCGGGATAGAAGAAGGATTAGATGCCGTCATTATCAATCCGTGTGTAATTTTTGGACCTGGTGACTGGAATAGCAGTTCACTTGCCATTTTCAAGGCAGCAAAAAAAGGTATGCCTTTTTACCCACCCGGATCCAACGCCATTGTTGATGCACGCGACGTAGCCAATGCTATGGTGCAATTAATGCATTCATCCATTCATAAAGAACGTTTTTTGTGCACTGGTCCAAACGTACGTTTCTATGACTTATTTGCTCTTTTAACGGAGAAACTTGGTAAAAGTAGACCAAAGTATGTGGCCCCAAAATTCTTAGCATTAATTTTTGCGTTGAGTAATGAATTACTCGGTCATGTCACGGGTAAACGCAGTGGCGTGAGCATAGAATCAGTTCATGCAGGATATAAAACGATTTCATACGATCACACAAAAATTGAGGTAGCCCTTCAGTTGTCGTTTCATTCGCTCGAAGAAACTATTGATAATGTCTTGAATGGCAGTAAATTCATCACAAAAAAAGGGAAATTATGAGTCCGCGTTGGATACGAATCATCTTATTCATTCTGTACCTTGTTGGAGCATTGGGGATGCTCGTTCCTGAAACGAGAAACTGGTTTGTAAAATTATCTGCGTTAAATTTATTGCTCTCCTTTATTGCGTTAATCCTAAGTCGGAAAGAGAACACATTTCGCTTCATCGGATTTCTTGCCATCGCATTTATTATTGGATTTGGTGCAGAGTTGATTGGTGTACATACCGCTTATTTATTTGGATCTTACCAATATGGTGCAAATCTTGGGATGAAATGGGCAGGAGTTCCCATCATCATAGGGTTAAATTGGGGCATTTTAACTGTGACAAGTTCGGCAGTTATCCAACGTTTCGGGTTGAATTCATTCTTAAGTGCTCTTCTGTCTGCAATATTAATGGTGCTTTTTGATTACATCTTAGAACCCGTGGCCATTAAGTTAGATTATTGGCATTGGACTGACGGTCAAATTCCTTTATATAATTTTATTTGTTGGTTTGGTGTATCATTCATCCTTCAATGGGTGTATCGTATGATGAAATTATCAAAGGTGAACAAAGTGGCTGAATCATTGTTCCTTATGATGTTCATCTTTTTTACTCTTTTAACGATTTAACTATGTATTGGTGGGGACCTCTCGTTTTATTTGGTAGTTTCTTAGGCATGGAATTCATGGCCTGGGCAACCCATAAATTTGTGATGCACGGATTCATGTGGTATTTTCACAAAGACCATCATCAAGAAGAACCGGGTTTTTTTGAACGAAACGATGTGTTTTTCTTGATTTACGCCATTCCATCTTGGCTTTGTATTATGTTGGGCATGATGAATCAAACCTACATTCCCGTTTGGATCGGATTTGGAATTGCGGCATATGGATTTACGTATTTTTTAATTCACGACGTATACATCCACCGTCGCTTTAAATGGCTTAGGGACATTGATCACCCCTATTTTTATGCCATTCGCAAAGCACATAAAATACACCATAAACATTTGGGGAAAGAGCATAGTGAAAGCTTCGGAATGTTGTTTGTTTCACCCAAATTTTACCAAGAAGCACGCACAGCATTCTACCGAAAAAAAGGAAACGGATGAGTGCTTACGGATGGGTCATAGTTTGTTCCTTTATTGGGCCATTGATGCTGAGTTTTGATCAAAAGGTGGCTTTCTACAAAAATTGGTTATACTTATTTCCTTCCATACTTATTGTTGGAACGGGATTTATTCTATGGGATGAGGCCTTTACCCAATTGGGAGTTTGGGGTTTCACACCGAAATACCTATTTGGCATTTACCTTGGACATCTGCCACTTGAAGAGGTCTTGTTTTTCCTTGTCATCCCGTATAATTTCATTTTTATATTTCGTGTACTTCAAGCCTATTTTCCAAATCGAAAAAGTTTGGTGACAAAGCGTATATTGGCTTGGGCCATTGGTACTAGTTCCCTTTTGATGATATTATTTAACGGAGGAGGACAGTTCTTTTTTTCTACCCTGAATAACGCTCATTATTACACACTTTCAGCTAGCGCATTTGCGTTCATTTTGACCCTTTTTACCTTCAAAAAAACATGGTTTGGTGATTTTGCTTTGTCTTATTTAATTTGTTTGATTCCATTTTTTATTGTGAACGGCATCCTTACTGGATCCATTACGGATGAACCAATTGTTTGGTATTCAGAACAGCACATCATTGGATGGCGCATGGGAACGATACCATTCGAAGACCTTTTTTACAATTATGACTTATTGCTCCCATTAACTTGGTTGTTTCATTACTTTGGGGGAAAGCGTTCATAAACGCGTCTTTTTTTCGATAAGTATTTTGTAAGACGAAAAAAAACTTTAAATTTGCCACCCCAAGCAAGAAAAGGAAACTAGCTTTTTTGGGGACAAGGAAACAACGGTTTTACTTGTAATGAACATAAGCGAGAGTAGCTCAGTTGGTAGAGCACGACCTTGCCAAGGTCGGGGTCGCGGGTTCGAATCCCGTCTCTCGCTCGTCTATGCTCGAGTGGTGGAATCGGTAGACACGCCGGACTTAAAATCCTGTGCTCATTTGGGCGTGCGGGTTCAAGTCCCGCCTCGAGTACAAAACCCTGACTTCAACGTCAGGGTTTTTTGTTTTTGAAAACCTTGTGAATGGGCTTCCACCTTTCACGAGAAAGTTAAATCCTAAATGACTTCGGTTGTTTAGGATTTTTCGTTTACACACGAAAACTATTGTATTGACGTTTAGGGACTATGTATTTTGTTTATATCATTTACTCTGAAAAATTAAATTGTTTTTACACTGGGACAACAAATGATCTAGGTAAACGAATGGAACAACATAATTCTAAATTTTATCCAAATAGTTTTACTTGCAGGGGTATTCCCTGGGTATTAAAAGCTAACTTTTCGTTCGATTATAATACACATGCTTATTACGCTGAAAGGTTTATTAAACGTATGAAATCTAAAACATTTAT
>JBEEIV010000179.1:0-2836 GCA_041169645.1 Bacteroidota bacterium | reverse complement strand
AAAAATTCTAAACGATAACGGAATTGACGAAAACGTAAAGGTTCAAGACTGGAATGATGACCAGTTGTCGGCGATTCGTAATTCAGTGAACGAAGTTAAAACGGAAGGTCAGTTGCGTTCTGAAATTCAATTAAACATTAAGCGATTAATGGATATTGGTTGCTATCGTGGTATCCGTCACCGTTCAGGTTTACCCCTACGTGGTCAGCATACTAAGAACAATTCTAGAACAAGAAAAGGTAAGAGAAAAACTGTTGCCAACAAGAAAAAGGTAACTAAATAATAAGTAAGAACATGGCAAAATCCAATCAAAAGAAGAAGAAAAATGTCAAGGTTGAGGCCGCTGGTGAAGCACATATCCAAGCAAGTTTCAACAACATTATTGTTTCCTTGACAAACAACGCCGGACAAGTGATCTCTTGGTCATCTGCTGGTAAAATGGGCTTCAAAGGTTCTAAAAAGAACACCCCGTATGCCGCTCAGCTAGCCGCTGAAGACGCAGCGAAAGAAGCACATGACTTCGGACTACGTAGAGTTCGTGTTTTTGTGAAAGGACCAGGTGCTGGGCGTGAGTCAGCGATTCGTTCACTTCACAATTCAGGAATTGAAGTAACTGAAATTATTGATGTGACACCACTACCACACAACGGTTGTCGTCCACCAAAGAAAAGAAGAGTATAATTTTATTTAACCAGTCATCGAAGGAAAATGCCTTAATTCATGACTAAAAATTAATAACAATGGCAAGATATAGAGGTCCTAAATCAAAAATCGCTCGTCGATTCAGAGATCCAATTTTTGGTCCTGATAAAGCACTTGAGCGTAGAAGTTATGGTCCCGGACAACACGGGCCGTCTAAACGTAGAGGAGGAAAACAATCTGAATACGCAATTCAGTTGGGTGAGAAACAAAAGGCTAAATACACCTATGGTATTTTAGAACGTCAATTCGCTAACATGTTTGAGAAAGCGTCTCGAATGAAAGGAATTACAGGTGAGAACTTACTTCAATTGTGTGAATCTCGTCTAGATAACATGGTGTTCCGTTTAGGAATTGCACCTTCTAGAAGAGCTGCTCGTCAGTTAGTGGGTCACCGTCACATTACCGTGAATGGAGAAATTGTAAACGTTCCTTCGTTTCACGTTCGTCCAGGGGATACCGTAAGTGTTCGTGAAAAATCTAAATCGCTTGAAGCTGTTGTTTCTTCATTGAACTCGATTAACAAAAGACTAGATTGGATTGATTGGGATGGAGCAACCATGACAGGTAAATTGATTAATATGCCTTCTCGTGAAATGATCCCTGAAAACATCAAGGAACAACTAATCGTCGAATTGTATTCTAAATAATTTTTAATTTCAGCAATGGCAATACTTAATTTTCAAAAACCGGATAAAGTTGTAATGCTCCAATCGGATGCGTTTAATGGAGAATTTGAATTTCGCCCACTTGAACCAGGCTATGGCATTACAATCGGTAACTCGCTAAGAAGAATTCTTTTATCTTCTCTAGAAGGGTTTGCAATTTCCTCTATTCGTATAGAGGGCGTTGACCATGAGTTTAGCACCATGAAAGGAGTGGTTGAAGATGTAACAGAAATGATCCTTAATTTGAAACAAGTTCGATTTAAACAACAAATTGATTCTGTGGATAATGAAACGGTGATTGTTTCTATTACTGGACAAAATACTTTAACAGCAGGTGATATCGGTAAGTTTACAAATGGGTTTCAAGTGTTGAATCCAGACTTAGTGATTTGTAATATGGAACCTTCTGTGAAGTTAGAGATGGAACTTACAATCATCAAAGGACGTGGGTACTATCCATCAGAGGAGAATAAATTAGAAGACGCTCCATTTGGTACTATCTTTATAGATTCAATCTTTACTCCGATTAAAAATGTTCAGTATACGATTGAAAACTATCGTGTAGAGCAAAAAACGGATTTCGAGAAATTGGTACTTAATATTACCACAGATGGTTCAGTTCATCCGAAAGAAGCCTTGAAGGAAGCTGCTAAAATTTTGATTCAACACTTTATGTTATTCTCTGATGAGCGAATCACATTGGATAATGAAATGAAAACTGAAACTGAGGAGTTTGATGAAAGCTCGCTTCACATGCGTCAATTGCTTAAAACAAAATTGGTCGATATGGACTTGTCTGTTCGTGCCTTGAATTGTTTAAAGGCAGCTGAAGTTGATACCCTTGGTGATTTGGTTTCTTTCGCGAAATCAGATTTATTGAAATTCCGAAATTTCGGTAAGAAATCTCTTACAGAATTAGAAGACCTTGTAGATAATAAAGGACTTACTTTTGGAATGAATGTAGCAAAGTATAAATTAGACAAAGACTAGTCGCAAAGACCTGAGAGATGAGACACGGAAATAAATTAAACCATCTAGGAAGAAAATCAGCCCACAGAAAGGCAATGATTTCGAATATGGCTTGTTCATTGATTCAACATAAACGAATCAATACAACCCTTGCTAAAGCAAAGGCGCTACGCGTTTTTGTAGAGCCGATTCTTACTAAATCAAAAACGGATTCTACGCATTCGCGTCGGGTAGTATTCTCTTATTTACAAAATAAGGAAGTTGTTACGGAATTATTTAGAGACATTGCACCTAAAATCGCTGAGCGTAATGGTGGATATACTCGAATCATTCGTACCGGATACCGTCTAGGTGATAATGCCGAAATGTGTATGATTGAATTAGTTGATTTTAATGAAATCTATAACACAGATCGTACGAAGAAAACTACACGCCGCTCACGTCGTGGTGGTTCAAGTTCAACGAAAGAAACTGTAGCGGTTGATTCAACTCCAACAGAT
>JBEEIV010000178.1:0-5086 GCA_041169645.1 Bacteroidota bacterium | reverse complement strand
TATAGGTCAGTAATTTTTTTGATTCTTCGACAGAAAAACAAACGGGTTTTTCAATAAAAACGTGTTTTCCTTCTTTTATTGCTCGTACAGCAATGGAGTAATGTGATTCCGTCGGACTCGCAATGACAAGCGCATGGACTACCGAAATGAGATCATCCAAGGTATTGAAGGCTTGTAGCTTGAATTCACGTTCAACGAAATCTGAGGTTGCTGAATCGGAATCAAAAAAACCCACCACCTCGAAATCCATCGACAAACCCAATAAATTCTGTAAGTGAATTTTTCCTAAATGTCCCGTACCAACAACGCCAATTTTTATCATAATCGCAACAAAAAGATTAAAAAAAAGCCATTAATCGAAAGACTAATGGCTTTAAGCTGACATAGATTAATCTTATTTTTTTACAGAATCCACAACGGCTTTAAAAGCCTCTGGGTGGTTCATCGCTAAATCCGCAAGAACTTTACGATTTAACTCAATTCCACTTTTGTGTACTAATCCCATAAATTGAGAATAACTCATACCATGAAGGCGTGCACCTGCATTGATACGTGTAATCCACAATGAACGGAAATTTCTTTTCTTTTGTTTACGACCTGAGTATGCATAAAGCAAACCTTTTTCAATAGCATTTTTTGCTACGGTCCAAACATTTTTTCTTCTTCCAAAGTAACCTTTGGCAAGTTTCATCAAGTTTTTTCTTCTTGCTCTTGATGCAACGTGATTTACTGATCTTGGCATAATTTTACGTTTTTTGATAAAGAGTGCTTCATTTCTGAAGGCTTAGTTACTCGTTACCGGGTTAAACAATTTTCAAACCAACAAAGGACTATTTCATGCACAATTGCAACTTCACATTTGATAAATCGGCACTGTGTACCAATCCAGCATGTGTTAAGTTACGCTTACGTTTCGTAGCCTTCTTTGTTAAAATGTGGCTTTTAAAAGCGTGTTTACGCTTGATTTTTCCACTTCCAGTGATGGTGAATCTCTTCTTTGCACTGGATTTTGTTTTCATTTTAGGCATTTCTACTTTTTTAAAAGTTAAACATCTATATCAGCTTCCTTATTTCTTTTTCGAGTTGATCATTAAGATCATCTTTTTTCCTTCCAATTTTGGCAATTGTTCAATTACTCCAAAATCAGCCAATTCTTGTGCAAATTTCAATAGTAAAATTTCACCACGGTCTTTGAACACAATTGTTCGACCACGGAAAAATACATACGCTTTTACTTTGCTACCTTCTTCCAAAAACTTTTTGGCATGCGCCAATTTGAAATTGAAATCATGGTCATCCGTATTTGGTCCAAAGCGAATCTCTTTAACGACGATTTTGCTTTGTTTTGCTTTCAATTCTTTTTGCTTGCGCTTTTGATTGTACAAGAACTTTTTATAGTCCATGATTTTACAAACCGGCGGCTTCGCATTCGGAGAAATCTCAACCAAATCTAATTCTTGTTCTTCCGCTAAAGCAATTCCTTTAGATACGGACATCACTTGAGGCTCTTCACCTTCAATCACTAATCGAATTTCCGCAGCAACAATTTTATCATTAATTCGGTGTTGCGCTTCCTCTTCTCTTTTTACAAATGGTCTCGAATTTCTTCTCATTCAATAATTTAAATACTTATGACAATTCCGCTGCGATTGCTTCTTGCACCATTGCAACAAACGCCTCTTGTGTAATTGATCCGTGATCTCCAGCGCCTCTTTGCCTTACTGATACTTGGTTTGATTCAAACTCTTTCTCTCCGACAATCAACATAAATGGCACTTTTGCCAACTCTGCGTCACGAATTTTCTTACCAATTTTTTCATTTCGGTCGTCAACAAGTCCGCGAATATCGTAATTATTTAGGAATTCTAAAACTTTTTCTGCGTACTCGTTGTATTTATCTGAAATTGGCAGGACAATAAATTGCTCTGTGGACAACCAAAGTGGGAAGTCACCTGCACAATGTTCTAATAAAACAGCAACGAATCGTTCCATTGAACCAAAAGGGGCACGATGGATCATCACCGGTCGGTGTTTTTGATTATCCGCACCAACATATTCTAATTCAAAACGCTCTGGCAAATTGTAATCAACCTGAATGGTTCCTAATTGCCACTCACGTCCCAACGCATCTTGCACCATGAAATCGAGTTTCGGACCATAAAAAGCGGCTTCTCCGTACGCTACTACCGTTGGCAATTCTTTTTCTGCCGCTGCCTCGATAATGGCCTGTTCTGCCTTGACCCAATTTGCTTCTGATCCGATGTATTTTTCTCGATTCACTTGATCTCTCAATGAAATCTGAGCTTTAAAATTTTGGAAATTCAGCGTTTTCAACACGTAAAGTACAATATCGATCACATTTTTGAACTCATCCTTCACCTGATCTTGTGTACAGAAAATATGTGCATCATCCTGCGTAAATCCACGAACACGGGTCAAACCATGAAGTTCCCCTGATTGTTCATAACGGTATACCGTTCCAAATTCAGCAAATCTGGCAGGTAAATCTTTGTAAGATCTCGGTTTAGCTCTAAATATCTCACAGTGGTGAGGACAATTCATTGGCTTCAAGTAAAACTCCTCATTTGGATCTGGCGTACGAATCGGTTGAAACGAATCCGCACCATACTTTTCGTAGTGTCCAGATGTTACATACAATTCTTTATTCCCGATATGTGGCGTAATTACTTGTTGGTAACCTGCTTTTCGTTGTGCCTTTTTTAAGAAATTTTCAAGTCGTTCACGCAATGCCGCACCTTTTGGCAGCCACATTGGTAATCCTTGACCAACTTTCTGAGAGAAGGTAAATAACTCTAATTCTTTTCCTAATTTTCGGTGATCACGTCGCTTCGCTTCTTCTAAGCGCTCTAAGTGTTCCGTTAATTCGGATTGCTTTGGAAAGGTAACGCCATAAATGCGTGTCAATTGCTTGTTTTTCTCATCACCTCTCCAATACGCCCCAGCAATAGCCGTTAATTTCACGGCTTTAATAAATCCTGTATCTGGAATGTGAGGTCCACGACATAAATCGGTAAAATTACCTTGCGTGTAAAAGGTGATGGTTCCATCCGCTAATTCAGACAGCAATTCAAGCTTGTAAGGATCTTGTTTTTCCGTGAAATAAGCAATTGCATCCGCTTTTGATATTTCTTTTCGAATAAAAGGATTCTTTGCTTTCGCAAGTTCCTTCATTTTTTGCTCGATTTTCTCTAGGTCCTTTTCAGATATGGAATAATCCATCAAATCAACGTCATAGTAAAAACCATTATTGACTGGCGGACCAATAGCTAGTTTGATTCCAGGATAGTAAAACTCCAATGCTTCCGCCATCAAATGGGCAGAAGAATGCCACATCGTTGACTTTCCATCGGTATCGTTCCATGTCAACAATTGCAGTTCACAATGCTCTTCAATTGGAAGGACTGCATCCCTCACCTGACCATTAACGCGAGCGGCCAAAACGTTTCGTGCCAATCCTTCGGATATGGACGAAGCAATTTCTAGCGCGGATATTCCCTTCGCATATTCTCGAATTGTTCCATCTGGAAAAGTAACCTGAATCATCTTTCTATATCGGTTTTAGAAGTGCAAAGATAATAATATCCGCTTAAAACCGAAGGGATTTAGCCCTTACTATTTTGATCAGATAAGTGAACAAGAATCTGTTGGATGTCCTTTTGCAAGTTTCTAAATGAAGCACCCATTCCATTCGAATCGAGTTGAACGTCCGGGATCTCTTTGGAGATGTATGAAACGAATCGCCACACTTCAAGTACTTCTGAAACGGAAACAGCATATGGTTCGTAGCTTGGGTTAGATGAAACAAGCAAAAATTGTTGTGCTTCCTTCAACTGATTGAAAACATATTTAAACACGATTCCATCGTTATTCGTTACTACCACACAAGGAGTATTTGAGGGTAAACTCAACCAATCTTGAACAAATTCACCAACCACATAAGACCCATGAGAAACAGGAGGCATGGAATCACCAGCGATTGGAAATGCTCTGTATTTTCTATTTTTTGAAAGGAAAGGCAATTTCAACGTTGGCAATTCCTTCATGTAATCCGGATCTGCATATCCTGCCACATATCCAGCTCGTACTTTCTCTGGGATCAACTCTACTTCTTCTTCATTGTCTGAATTCACAACCGTTGTTAGAATGCGCAAGTTAGAACCCTTGGCTCCACTCTGCCAACCATTTTCCATCGTACTCCAGTCAGAATCCGCAAACTGAGAAAAATCTTTGGCTATCAAATCATCTAAGGTCACCTTATGAAACTGCGAAATGGAAAGAAGCATTTCTAAACTCGGCTGCGCCACTTCGTTTTCATACCCACTGTAAGTCGAACGATTTAATTTCAAGGCTTGTGCAAGTTCTTCTTGAGATTTCCCTGATCTTTTTCTGAGTAATTTGAGGTTAGCGGCAATAAACATAAGATTCGATTTGTCTACAAAAATAACAAATTACGAATAACTCATCACTATTTTGATTAATATTTCATCATTGAGAAACAAATCGATAACTGATATAACCACTTACATTTCCTGAACCTGCATTAAATTTAGAAATTCCAGCATATTTTAAGGCCTGTTCGATCATGCAAGGAGAAGCAGATGTACTCCGTCCCGAATCAAACGATTTCGACACAACTTTTCCCGCATTGTTCACCGTAATATTAATCACTACTGTCCCTGCAGAATTATACCCACATGTATATCCAGGATTTCGAACATACCACCTTTTATTTTCAAATGCCGTTCTGCCCGGCAAAGAAAAATCTACCATGACACTTCCTGCATATTGATTTTGACTTCCATTTTGATTGGTCGACTGCACATTGCTTCCCGTGTTGTTTTTTTGCATGTTTTTCAGCTTTTCAGCTGTTTCTTTTTGAATCCGTTCTCGCTCTTTTGCTCCGCCAAATTCCTCAAATAAACTGCGTTCAAAATCCTGAGCGCTTTGTTGGGGATTTCCTGCGTTTGTAGAACTAGGCGCATCTTGTGACCAATCGTTATTGGAACGATTGCGCATATCTGAGGCATCACGAACAATGTTACGCAACTCTCCATTAGCCTGCATG
>JBEEIV010000177.1:0-2670 GCA_041169645.1 Bacteroidota bacterium | reverse complement strand
CATAGAATTTTTAATCCACCGCAGTTTTTCATGGTTGGTACTGATTTTATTGGGATGGATGTTTTGGAAGAATGAACAAACGACAAAATACCGTATTATCCGCTCAACTTTTGTTATTCTTGCTTTAGAATTGATCAGTGGAGTTCTTTTAGCTTACGTTGACATGCCAGGATTGGTTCGGACGAGTCATTTGATCTTTGCCAGTGTATTGTTTGGATTATTGTTGTTTACGGTTTTTCAGCTTCAAAAGAAACCTACTTTGTAAAAGGTAGGGAAATATCCACCCAAGTTTCTTTGCTACGAACGTTTAGTTCCGTGAAACAAGCAAAATTGTATCTTCGGGAATCTTGGAAACGAAAATAGGCGATTTAAACATTGATGAAACCCTCATCAAAAGCATCGAAATAGGAGATGAATCAAGTATCCTTCGGCTTTATGACGCCTCATTTTCTGTGCTGATGAATGTGGTTGCTCGATACAAGACAAACCATGAGGACCGTATTTCGCTGATTAATAATGCCTTCATGAAAGCCATTACACATTTACGAGACTTTACCCCAGGGACCTCCTACAGCGCATGGATCAAAACCATTCTAAGACGTGAAATCATTGATGATTTTCGTAAAAACAAACGAAGACTTTTGGAAGTATCTATGGCTATTGTTCCTGACAACAAGGAGTTTGAACCTAATGAATGGGACTTGGATCGCGCGTTGGAAACAAAACGAGTAGAAGCACTTTTGTTGAAACTTCCGACAGCGACTCGGACCGTTTTCAATCTATTCTTGTGGGAGGACCTCCGTCCAAGTGAAATAGCAACCGAATTAACACTTTCAGTGGAAACCGTTCGCTGGCATATCAAAACGGCTCGAAAACTCATGCGTCAACAAATAGAGCAGCTATGAAGGAACAGGAAGACATCAAACAAGACTTTGATCATTGGTTGCGAGATCAATGGAGGGAAGCGTACTTCGTTCCAAGTTCACAGGATCGAAAGAAATTGACGAAAAAATTGCGTTATAGGAAAAAGAAACAACGATGGACCATTACACTCATTCTTTGTCTTAGTATAATCGTGTTTTATATCGGATTTTTCAAGCAATCATCTCATCTTGAAAAGAATAAAAGTAAGCAGCCTAGGGAACAGATAAAGCCAATTCAAATATATGGATCAGCAGAAAATGACGTTCATATGAAAGAAATAAAATCATTAGTTCCATTAAAATCGCTTTTGAAGAATGGTGTTGTGCCTATAGTTGTCGAACCAATTGAAAATACCGATATCGAAGACCTTCCAACTGATGAAGATAGAAACCATACCTTAGAAACCTATTCACCAGTGTTGGAAAATCAGTTGGATTTAGATACGGTGATGAAATGTTTAGGTATCTTTTATTTGCAATCCTCACTAAGTAAGGACAGAACGAAATTTGCTGGAATAACATCCGGACATGAATTGGTTATTGCACGAAGCATGAATGGCAGTTATTCTTTACCAACATCTCCAGATACCCTTAGTATGGAAGGTGGATTTCGACCAATTGGCATGTCTGACAATCAATATGTTCAATTTGCATTTTACGATGTAAAACAACTTCTTTTTAATGAAGCAATCTACCGTCAGATTGTGGCGTTTAATGTCCTGCCTAAAGTTGCTTATTTTATGAAATCTAATCGTCCAGGATGGCATAATCTAGTCAATACAGATATGAACATCAACGTCGATCAACGTGTGAATCCTGCTGCTCAGAATCAATTTCAAAACATGAACAGAATTGCTCAACAGGATGAACTTAAAAATCAAATGTCACTTTTGAAACCTGGGCGAGAAATGTATGTGCGAAAAGGTATGCGAGTGAATTACAAAGCAAAGATTGGTTTATTGATCAACGATAATTTTGCCATTTATTCACAGCCTAATAAGGTACTAATTGTCAGTTGTGATGCAGAACGTGTTTCACTTGTTACGGAAAACGGATACATTGAGGCAAGTCATGCGATTAATGTGCAAAAACCCCGGTTTTTTAGTCAAAAGGCAAGATACACACTGTATGATTATGAAACGGAGCGTTTGTATTTAATCATTGAAACAAACTTTGCTTACATCTGGTATGAAGTAAATCAACAAACAGGAAATACACGGTACATTTTCAAGACTGAAACCATTTGGAATCAACCAAATTGGCTTATTGAAAATGGTATGTTGAAATTCACTTTCAAAGGAAAGAAGTATGTGCAATCCTTGAATTAGTGTTGTTTGAGAATTGGACTCGATTGATTTCTGAAGATCATGCGATACATCCCATGTGGGAGATGATTTAATGAAAGCACATCTTTACACGATTGAATGCGGTGGATGAACACAATTTTCCCAAGCTCATCACACAGGTAAACGAATTCACCAATGAACGCTGGATCAACATCCAAATGTAGTACATCCATGAAGGGAATCGGATAAAATGAAATTTTGTCGTCATCAATTAATTGAGAGGTAAGCACATTTTCAATTTTCCATGTTTCTTTTAGTCGGTTATTTCCCGCAATACCAGTGCTTAGGTAAAAATCTCCCTCATGAGAAAAACAGACACTTCCCTTTCGAGGTATTCCCGTAAAGTCGGGTAGAACTTGCGTATTGAAAAGAGCTAAATTGACTTTTTCAAACGAACTAAG
>JBEEIV010000176.1:0-14871 GCA_041169645.1 Bacteroidota bacterium | reverse complement strand
GGAAAAGCAAATGATAGCCCGTTTGTACATGGAGTTGTAGTATTTTTAAACCGATCGTTGGACAAACTCCTACTCTGTTCGAAGAAAAATTGGTGCGCACACAGGCGTTTAATCCATAGGTGAACCCGATGGCACTTTCACGCTGCCAAAATCCGGCATCCAAACCTAAAATTGGATTCAAATGCTTAAAATCAAAACTCGCATTGATTCCAGCATGAAAGGCCATCGTATTTGATTGTAAGAGCCTAGTTGATTTTACACGTTGATGTTCCCATCCAATTTCGGCTGCATAAAATCTCCCACTTTGAATCCCCACATAAGGACCTGATTTCATCACAACTTTTGGTTCTTTTCGTTCCAAAATTCCTTGCGCACTCATACCTTGTGGTAGGAAACATACGCACAGTACTATTTTAATGAGATTTCTCATGTTCTTTTTCGTTGATTTTTGATTGGTAAAAATGAAAAATGGAACTGGTACTAATGCCCGGAATCGACCCGTGTAAAACAGAAGTAAGCAAGGGTAGCATCACTGATTCTTGCTTCATTTCCTTGCTAAGGACTTGCTCTTTTTGATCAAAGGATATCAACATAAGGAGCAAACTTCCCACGAAAAAAATCCATTGTAACAAACCGAGTAATGCTCCTGCTAAGCTATTTAAAATGGATAGTTTCACTAGCTTTATTACACGTTCTAATAGTTTTCCCGCAAAATAGATTCCAGCACCCACCATCAGAAACAAACTCAGAAAGGTGATCGGAGCAGCATAGGTACTTTTCCAATGGAACTGATCTTTCCCATATTGTACCAAGACATCTGTAAAATGAAAAGCGGCATATAGTCCAACAAAGACCGCTAACAAGAGGAACAAGGACATGATAAATCCACGCTTGTATCCTTTATACGCTCCATAAACGAGCAACAGTACTAAAATGATGTCTAAGATTTTCATATTCGAAAGTAAATAGAAGGAAACAAAAAAGCACAGAGGGGTGAAAATTCTTCTAAACAATCCCTTGTGGGTTAGGGAGATTGTGTTAATCTTGTAGCATGCTAGATCCATTCAACGACCATTATTTCATGAAGCAGGCTTTTTTAGAAGCACAAAAAGCATTTGATGAGGATGAAGTACCTGTTGGAGCAGTGATTGTTTGCAAGAATCAAATCATTGCAAGAGGTCATAACCTAACGGAGAAATTAACCGATGTTACTGCGCATGCCGAAATTCAAGCCATCACCGCTGCTTCGCAATACCTCGGAGCCAAATATTTGAAGGAATGTACCTTGTACGTGACCTTAGAGCCTTGTTGCATGTGTGCAGGCGCTTTGTATTGGTCGCAAATTGACAAAGTTGTTTTTGGTGCGCGGGATGATCGTCGTGGTGCCGGACTTCAGTCGAAATCTTTGTACCATCCGGCTACACTCGTTACAAATGGCATCATGGAAACAGAATGCCGACAATTGATGAAGGAGTTTTTTGCGCGAAAACGCTGATTAGGCATAGAGTGTATCACGGATGACTTCCATGGTCACCTTCAAACTAAAATTTGGCAGGTGTAATTCGGCATATTGTACCAACACTTCCAATCCTTTCCGAATGACATCCTTAGGGTATTCTTCCGTTTCTTCTAGGATGAATTGTGCCTTTAGAAAAGCAAGTACTTCAGGATCTTGTACATATTTACTTCCACTCGGTGTATGTGTAAAAACACCGCGTTCTATGTCGAATGCATGCGCATTTTCTTCGTCAAAAAGTGGCGCATATCCCAATAAGCCCATGAACTGCGACAAAAAGTGTGTGGGAAATAAAAAATCAGTCGTTCGGGTTTCCAAATCAATCAATTGTGCTTGAATAAACTCGAAAATATGTGGGTCGGGACCTTGGTGTTTGATGGTCTGTTTCAGAATATCGGCCATGAAAAATACCAACATCACCTTTTGAGGTTCGGTATAAATTCGCGTGGGGGTCCAAGCGTAATCCATGGACTGTATGATCCCCAAATCACTTTCTGGTCTTTTAAAATAACTTAACTCGTACAAACCGAGTTGATTTAGGGATTTCCCCTTCTTTTTAACCCCCTTGAATATAAAACTAGCGTATCCTTTTTCGAAGGTGTAAAAATTTAGGATACTGCTTGTTTCAGAATAGTGGTGCTTATCGATTAATATCCCTAGTTCCTTTGATTTCACTATTTACGAAGCACTTTAAAATCTATTTTATAGTAGAAAATAGGTAAAAATCCAAGTTGGGTATTTTGACTGTAGGGTTGATAATTCGGATTAGCAATATCTTGTGGTAAAATCGCCGGGTTGTACGTTAAGCTCAAAAGGTTTCGTGTGTTTAGTAAATTCACCAAGTCCAATCCAATTTCATGCGTCACTTTCGTAGCATTTTTACGCCAGCTAATTTTTAAGTCCATGCGGAAATAATCCTTGAATTTGTAGTCATTAAATGCACTGTCTAAAAACAAGATTTCCTTGGCTGCATTGGTTGCTGCTACATCCACCAAACCATATCTTTTTCCACCCGCACGTGTTACTTTGAAACCAATTCCAATGGTATTTTTAGGATTTATTTTGAATTCCTTTCCAGCCAACAAGTTGACTACATAATTGCCGTTGTATGATGTATTTCGAACGATGCCATCACTTCCTTTGTATTTGGAATCAAAAACAGAACCTGTAAACAAGAAGAAGAAAGTTTTATCGAAATATTTTTGAACGGTTAATTCGAGTCCATAGTTGTAACCAGTTCCTGTATTTTGCAAGGAATCTTGGAACAAGCGTGAGAATCCACTTCCCACATTGATCATTGAAAACGCAGAAGGAGCTTTGGAAACCGGCACATCGTATAAGTGTTGATAATACACCTCGGATTTGATGTTAAACCCTTGATTAAACGACTTTTCATAGCCAAGCCCAGAGTGGATGCTTTTAGTGAATCCCACGTTCATGTTGCTCGCAGCGCTCGATGCTTGATTCGGTAAGACATTGTAGGCATAGGTATAATATGGCTGAGTTTGGCTATGCAATCCACCTCCCGCAAAAACCGATTGATTTCCTTTCATGCGGTATTTCCATCCAATCCTTGGTTCCAAGGGACTGATGCTATTCGACAGGGTAAAATATTGAGCATGAAGTCCAGCAGAGAAGTCCATGTTATCATTGATGCGCCATTTCCACTGAACAAATGGTTGAACCAATGCTGCGTTTCCTTGATAATCCCATCGAACTTTCCATGTATTTTCATCGTCCAAATTGGTTAGGCAAGAATCTAAGAAATTCATGTTCATGACATCCAAAATAATTCCAGCTTTCACCAAATGCTGCTTGTTAATCTTATGATTTACGGCAGTATAACTTGAAAGTTTGCGAATGGTATATTTGTAGGCCATCATGGCGTAAAGCGTGTCGAATGTAATCATTTGAGCAACGATATCTACAGCTCTTCCTCTCAGGTAGTCGTGATTGGTATGCTGCTCTTCTTGGGAAAAGGCAAGTGTTGATGAGATGTACGTTTTTTCGCTCAGTGTTTTCTTGTAATTAAGTCCTGTTGTAAACATGGAGGTGCCAAAATACTGATCTCGGTCGCCTTCCCCATAAAATTCTTGAGAGTACTCTTTTTTATCGGAGATCATGATGTCAATGTCGCTTGCACCACCCAAACCGAAGAAAGAAAGTTGTCCGCCATTTTTCAATTGCCAGTTAAACTTGAAAGCACCATCCCCATACACCGGAATGGCAGATGTTCCAATTTGAATTCCCAAGGATTGGAATAAAGAAAGGGTGGAATACCTTCCCATCGCTAAGAAAGAAGACTTACCGCTTTTCGAAAGTGGTCCTTCAGCTAGGAATTCGGTACCTAAGAAACCAAATTGACCGGTGAACTCATGTTGTTTGTTGTTCCCATTGCGCAATTTCAAATCGAACACTCCTGAGGTGCTGTTACCATATTCCGCTGGAAATGCGCTCATGAAGAAATCGGAATTCCCTAACATTTTATTGTTGATGATTGATACGGGTCCACCGGAACTTCCCGCTATTGCAAAGTGATTTGGATTGGGGATATCGATTCCTTCCACTCGGTAGATGACTCCAAGAGGTGAATTTCCACGCACTACGATGTCATTTCGAGAATCATCCGCGCCATTCACACCCGCAAAATTAGAAGCCATGCGTGCGGGGTCCATGCGGGATCCCGGGTAACGGTTGGTTTCATCCACACTAAACTGTTGGGCAGAAAGAAGCGCCATCTCATTGATCACTTCCCCGCGTTTTTTGGTGAGTACTTTGACTTCATTCTGTTGACTAATTTTTTCTTGCAAAGGAATTTGAAGAATCAATTCACGTCCAGAACTTACTTCGATGGTTTGCGATTTGCCCTCATAGAACGCATAAACTGCATTTAACTCATGTTTTCCAACAGGAACATTTTTAATTTCCCACGTTCCTTCCTCATTTGAAACAGATCGGTACGTATTTCCATCACCCACTTCAATGGATATTTTCACCCCATTTAGAGGAAAATTCGTTTCGCTATCAAAAGCTTTTCCACGCACTGTTTGGGTTGGAGTTTGGGCTAAAAAATGGAAACTTGTCGCTGCAAAAAAGAGGAGTAAAAGAAATCTCATAAGCTTAGGTTTTAGGAAACGAATATATTGTTTTTATTGAAAAGAGCGCGAAAAAAAATCTCCACAAACTTTTGCACGGTTTTTGGTTAAGCAGTCAAATATTGTTAATTTTAAAGAAAAAAATTTATGAAAACGCTGGTATTTTTATCCCTAATATTCGTTTCAAGCATGACCGCTTTTGCACAAAAAGGAGCAAAGGAAGAGCTTGTTTGGCATACTGATTTGAACAAAGCAATCGAACTTTCTACCAAAGAAAAGAAGCCTATGATGCTGTTTTTCACCGGTTCCGATTGGTGTGGATGGTGTAAAAAACTTCAGAAAGAGGTTTTTACACAAAGTGAATTTAAAACATGGGCACAAGAAAATGTGGTACTTGTGGAAGTTGATTTCCCAAGTGCAAGTGTGAGTACTCAATCAGAAGAATTAAAATCACAGAACCGCATGTTACAACAGCAATTTGCTGTTCGCGGATATCCAACTTGCTGGTTTGTAAATGTAGATAAATTGAAAGATGGAAAAGTGAATTTCACCCAATTAGGTTCTCAAGGATATGTTGCGGGAGGTCCGGTAAACTGGACAACGGGTGCACAAAACATCATCAAACCAAATTAATCTAAGCAGAGCGAAGAAAATTCATCGTATTGAAAACCCCTTGAAAGCAGGAACCTCATCAGTTTCTGCTTTTTTATTTGTGGATTTTTTTCCGTTGAAAGTTCACGGTTTTTTCGTTCGATCAATGATTCAATTACCTGCTGGTATTCTTCATCAGAAATGAAGGCATAAATCCCTTCTTGAATTAATTTCGCATCCACGCGTTTTTGGAAAAGTCCTGCTTTTATTTTTTGCCGGCCCCATTTTTTGATGCGCAATTTACCTTGAACATACGCTTCTACAAAGCGATTTTCATCCAAAAAACGGTTGTCCTGTAGATACTTGGTTACTTCACGAACTAAGGATTCATCTGCCCCCAAACGTTCTAATTTGGTCCGAACTTCTGAAACGCAACGTTCCTGATAAGCACAAAAAGCTTCTAATTTAAAGATGATTTGCTCCCGTGAAAAAGCAGTCGAATTCATTACAAAGTAATTTCTTCGTTGGATTTATTCACGAATGAGTATTGAAGTAAATGATGAGCCGTTACACCACGAACAGGGATCCATTGCTTGTATTTAAAGAACCAACTCCATTGTTTGCTGATGATTCCTTTTTTAAAGAATGCTTCCAAGTATGGGTGTACGAGAAGGGTAACTCCTTTTTCCTTGCGGTCGTTCAGTAAATAACTTAAGTTATTTTCAATTTCTTCCGCAAACAAAATACTGGCTTGGACCTCTCCGCTTCCATTACATGTTGGACACGTTTCAGATGTTTCGATGTCTGTTTCTGGACGAACACGTTGACGCGTAATCTCAATGATACCAAATTTCGATGGTGGAATTAGGTTGTGTTTTGCACGATCAGACTTCATAAATTCCTTCATTTTTTCGAAGAGAATTTTGTTGTTTTCTTTCTCATGCATATCAATGAAATCGACACATACGATTCCACCCATGTCCCTTAATTGGAGAACACGTGCTATTTCTTCTGCCGCTTCCACGTTGGTCGCCAAGGAGTTTGACTCTTGTCCATCTGCACCTTTACGATTGCCGCTATTGACATCGATGACGTGCATTGCTTCAGTATGCTCAATGATCAAGTATCCGCCACTCGGAAGTGGAACCTTTTTCCCGAACAAGGCTTTTATTTGCTTGTTGATGGCAAAGCGCTCGAAGATGTCAATTTTCCCGTCGTAATTGCGAACAATTTTCTCTCTGCCTGGCGCAATGGAAGAAATGTATTCCTTCATCTCTAATGCTAAAGCGGGATCATTCACATGAATATTTGTAAAGTCACCATTCAATAAATCGCGTAGAATGGATGTTGTTGTGTTCAGTTCTCCAAGCACGCGACGAGGAGGTTGAGCCCCTTTTAAATTCGCATGCATTCCGCGCCATTTTTCCAACAGGTTTTGTAAATCCGTTTCTAAGTCAGTTGTAGACTTATTCTCAGCTACCGTTCGAATAATGACACCAAAGTTTTTGGGTTTGATTCGTTCCATGAGGTCCTTTAATCGGTCCTTTTCGGATGAATCTTTGATTTTTTGACTAACAGATATTTTATCTGAAAAAGGTACGAGTACGAGGTAGCGACCAGCAAGGGTTACTTCGGAACACAAACGTGGTCCTTTCGTGGATATTGGTTCCTTTGCAACCTGCACTAATATGGGTTGCGAGGAAGAAATAACATTGCTGATTTTACCGTCTTTTTGAATGTCTTTCTCTAGCTTGAAATATTGCAAGTCTGCAACGTTTTGTTTTCCTTGGATGGATTCTTTCACGAATCGCGCAAGGGAATGGTATTGAGGACCTAAATCTAGGTAATGCAAAAAAGCATCCTTCTCATACCCAACGTCAACAAATGCTGCATTTAAACTAGGAACCACACGACGTACTCTTCCCAAATAGATGTCGCCAACGGCAAAGTCTGAATTTCCACGGTCTTCATGGAGTTCAATTAACTTGCCATCTCGCAACAAAGCGATCCAAATCCCATTTGATCTGGTATCGACAACGAGTTCTAGGTTCACAATTAGAAGTTTACAGGATGAAACAATGAAAGCTCACTGAAAGAATCAATGAGCCCCCTTTTCTTCTCAAATTAAGAAGTGATTACTTCTTCTTCTTGTGACGATTTTTTCTAAGACGTTTTTTACGCTTGTGCGTAGCCATTTTATGTCTTTTTCTTTTTTTACCGCTTGGCATAATATATATTTTAGTGTTATTTGAATCTAAAAAAAATGCACCCCCTCGAAAAGGGAGTGCAAAGTTAAATAAAATTTTGAAATAACGAAATCTTATTTCACGCTTACCTTATTCTTTACTTCATCAATGAAAACTTTTGATGGTTTGAAAGACGGAATGTTGTGAGCAGGAATGATAATTGTCGTATTTTTTGAGATGTTGCGTCCAGTTTTTTGAGCGCGTTCTTTCACAACGAAGCTGCCAAATCCTCTCAAATAGACATTATTCCCTTTCGCTAACGACGCTTTGATTGAGTTCATGAACGCCTCAACCGCTCTAAGAGCTTCGTTTCTTTCTAATCCTGTTTCTACTGCAATGTCTGCTACGATATCCGCTTTAGTCATATTTCTTGATGTTAATTGATTTTTAATGCGGTGCAAAAGTATATCACAGAAACTTTATATTGTTAATTTTCGGGTTTTTTTTTCATAAAAATTTTACATGCGTCACATTCGGGCTGAAATATTGAACTGGTATCTTGTACATAAAAGGTCACTTCCTTGGCGAGAAACAAAGAATCCATACGATATTTGGCTCAGTGAAATCATCCTACAACAAACCCGTGTGGAGCAGGGAATGTCCTATTACTTTAAATTTCTCGAGCGATTCCCGACCGTTTTTGACTTAGCTGAAGCCAAAGAACAAGAGGTGTTGAATTTATGGCAAGGACTCGGTTATTACAGCAGAGCACGGAATTTGCACCGAACAGCGAAAGAAATTGTTGACGTGCATCAGGGTGAATTTCCGCAAACATATGATGGATTACTTTCACTCAAAGGAATTGGGCCGTATACTGCTGCTGCCATTGCTTCCTTTTCTTTCGACTTGCCGCATGCAGTATTGGATGGAAACGTTTTCAGGGTGTTAAGCCGCATCCATAATTGGGATGTCCCCATCAATTCAACCCAAGGAAAGAAAGATTTTGAAAAATTAGCCAATGACCTTCTTGATACAGAAAATCCAGGTTTGTTCAATCAGGCCATGATGGAATTTGGAGCACTTCACTGCAAACCAACCCAAGCACTTTGTCACGTTTGTCCTGTGGCCATTCATTGCCTCGGTTTTCAAGAAAAAAAAGTGGATCAATTACCGGTTAAATTGAAAAAACAAGCAATACGCAAACGTTTCTTTCTTTTCGAAATCATCCGTGTTGGATCGAATGAAATTTTCATTGAACGGAGGGAACAAAAAGATATCTGGCAGCATCTTTACCAGTTTCCATTGAAAGAATTCGAAACACCTGAGGCTAAAGAAGCTTATTTAAATTCAACCGATCACCGTTTTATTTCGAAAGAGTACAAGCACATTCTTTCACATCAACATTTATTTTGCCACTTCATCGTTCGTGAACAGGTTCAAACGGATAACGGATTAGCGATTCAAATCAATGAAATCGTGGATTATCCAATACCAAGAGCCATTGATCGATTTTTGGATGAATACGGACTTGATATTTTTCATTCGTGAGCAAGATAACTTACTACCTTTGTAAAAAATCAGAACATGATTCAAATCGCACATTCCACAGAAGCTAACCGATGCCCTTCTCGCATTTTTATTCTTGAAAACAATGATTCCGAAATCAATGGTATTTCTAATCAGGTAATCTCTGCCTTTTTATCCGACGACAAAAAATTTGATTATTTTAAGCAGGAAAGTGGGTTTACCTTTTTAGTGAAAGCCAATCAAAAAATGGAGGAAATCCGTGTTTTGGGAAATACAATTGAAGGGATGGTCTTCGATTCAATTGACGCCATTGAATTACATGGCTCTTCAAATGAAGCACTATTTGCCCTATCAGAAGGACTCATGCTATCCAGTTACCGCTTTACCAAACATTTTTCAAAACCGAAAACCTATTGCCTACAGCACCTGTATGTCTCAAGCAACTTGACGCAAGAGCAAGTACTCGAGTTAACTGCTATGGGTAAAGCTGTTGGTTGGACAAGGGACATGGTCAACACGCCCGTTTCGCATTTAAATGCAGAACAATTAGCGGAAGCCATTTCCGATCTAGGTAAAGAAGCTGGTTTTTCAGTACAAATTTTAGGTAAAGCTCAAATTGAAGCCTTAAAAATGGGTGGCTTGCTTGCTGTCAATAAAGGCTCCATTGATCCGCCAACATTCACAATTGCAGAATATAAACCAAGTCATTGTGTCAACAAAAAACCGATTGTACTCGTGGGGAAAGGTGTTGTTTACGACACCGGTGGATTGAGCTTAAAGCCAACTCCAGGTTCGATGGACACCATGAAAGGAGACATGGCAGGAGCTGCAACAATGGCTGCTGCGATTTACTTCGCTGCATTGCAAAAATTGCCAGTACACATCATTGGATTGATGCCAGCAACGGATAATCGTCCCGGTGGAAACGCCTATACACCAGGAGACGTCATTACGATGTATGATGGAACAACCATAGAGGTATTAAACACCGATGCGGAAGGAAGAATGATTTTAGCAGACGCCTTGGCTTATGCAGCTAAATACGATCCTGAAATTGTGATTGACGCTGCTACATTAACGGGGGCTGCTCTACGAGCAATTGGAACGGAAGCAACGATAATCATGGGGAATGCCAAAGATGACTATTTTGAAGATTTAGAAAAAACAGGGTTTGAGGTACATGAGCGTGTTGTCAGATTTCCATTCTGGGATGACTATAAAGCGCACATGAAATCAAAAATTGCTGACATGAAAAACATAGGTGGACCAAATGCAGGAATGATTTCCGCAGGAAAATTTCTCGAGCATTTCGTTAAAGCTCCTTATATTCACATGGACATAGCTGGCCCGGCTTGGTTAGACTCCAAAGAAAACTATAAAGGGGATGGTGGAACAGGAGCGGGAGTTCGTTTGTTGTATCATTTCTTGAAAAATCGCTATAAATAATGGATAAAGAACAAAGTGCACAGAAAGAACAAGCCTCAACCAAAGAACTTTACAAAGTTGGTATTACCTTGGGAGACTTGAATGGAATTGGTCCAGAAGTTGCGATTAAAGCACTGAAAGACAACCGTATTTTGAGTGATTTTACACCCGTGATTTACGGTTCTTCGAAAGTTCTTTCTCAATACAAGAAACAATTAGATTTACAGGATTTTCAATATACTACATGCAAAAATGCCAGTGAAATCATTGCGAAAAAAATCAATGTGATCAATGTATGGACGGAGGATGTTGAACTGAATGTAGGAGAAGCAAATGTAACCGGGGGTACGTATGCTTTTAAATCACTCGAAGCAGCAACACAAGATTTATCCGAAGGAAAAATTGATGTACTCGTGACTAGTCCTTTTAGCAAAGATGCGATTCAAAAGGCAGGTTTTCAGTTCCCGGGTCATACCGAGTACCTAGCAGATATGTCCGGTGTCCCTGAAGCCCTAATGGTTTTGGTATCTCCCACCTTAAAAGTGGCATTGGTTACGACACATATTCCGATAAAAGAGGTGAGTTCTGCTTTAACGAAGGAAGGAATCTTGCTAAAAATTGAAAAATTCGAACAATCGTTAAAAAAAGATTTTGGCATTGTTAAACCGAGAATTGCCGTATTTGGACTCAATCCACACGCTGGGGAAAATGGGAAACTTGGAGCAGAAGAACAAGAGATTATTTCCCCGGCTATTCAACAAGCAAAAACGAAAGGTGTTTTGGCATTTGGACCATTTCCAGCGGATGGTTTCTTCGGTTCAGAGATGAAAAATCAATTCGATGGAATCTTGGCAATGTATCACGATCAAGGACTTACAGCTTTTAAAGCCTTGGCTTTTGAGGACGGAGTCAACTTCACAGCGGACCTTCCGATTGTTCGAACTTCACCAGACCATGGAACCGCTTTTGATATCGCAGGGAAGAATTGTGCCAATGAACAATCGATGAGAAGCGCCATGTATTTGGCAGTAGAAATTTTAAAAAACAGAAAGTTCAACAAACTGATCAGCGCCAATCCATTGCCATTTTCGAAGGAAGAACGCGGTAAAAAAGAGTCGGATCGGCTGATATAATTTTAAAATTCCAAATAAATTTTATAATTTCGCGGATTCATTTTTGTTCATTGTAAAAACGATATGATTAGTCCTTACACGATACCATTTGTTGGATTGAAGCTAGGGCAGCATCTTTTCGATTTTTCAATTGACAAAACGTTCTTTGAATCTTTGCCGTATTCATTGGTTGATAACGGAAATTTAAAAGTGAAATTAAACTTGGAGAAGAAAGAAACCATGCTCGTAGCAAGTTTCGAAGTCAAGGGGGAAGTTTTGATGCCTTGTGCCAGATGCAATGAGGAAATGAGTCAAAAAATCAAAGGTGATTTGACTGTTTACTATGTGTTTGGTGAGGAGGAATCAGAAGATGAAAACCTGATTGTTATTCCAAGGGAGAGTTACGAAATTGACGTTCAACAATCGATCTATGAAATGATCATGCTTGCTTTGCCTGCTCGATCTGCTCATAAAAAAAATGAATGCAATGAAGAAATGGTGCAATTGTTAGCAAAATACATGTCGCATCAGGATTCCAAAGAAGATAAGGATAATATAGACCCTAGATGGGCAGCATTAAAGAATTTAAATTGATATAAATACATAGTTATGGCGCATCCTAAACGCAGAATTTCCACAACAAGACGTGACAAACGTAGAACGCACAAAAAAGCGACGGCTCATCAAGTGGCAACATGCCCTACAACAGGTCAGCCCCATTTATTCCACCATGCACACTGGCATGAAGGAAAACTTTACTACAAAGGAAAAGTAGTTGCTGAAAAAGAAGCAGTAGCAGAATAAGGATCCATCCCGTTTCCTAAATGAGGATTGGTCTAGACATCTCAGGGGGCGATTTCGCTCCCAACGCAACTATTGATGGTGCATTATTGGCAAGAGAAGTTTTGTCGAATGATGTTACCATTGTTTTGCTTGGTGACGAAGAAGTCATTCGTGCTGGATTTGCTGATCGCGGAAAAGCGACAGATGGATTTGAATTCATCCATGCACCGGAAGTAATTACTTACCACGACCATCCTACAAGAGCCATTCCCAAGAAACCAAATAGTTCCATCGCCATTGGATTCGATTTGCTTTCAAAATCAAACCTTGATGTATTTGCAAGTACTGGTAACACCGGAGCAATGTTGGTGGGAGCCATGTACAAATTGAATACCGTGCCTGGAATCATCCGCCCTTGTATCACCTCAACCCTTCCTGCACTTGATGGATCTCAATCCATCCTATTAGATGTAGGGTCGAACGCAGATTGCAAAGCGGATGTTTTATATCAGTTTGCTGTGCTAGGTGCTTTGTATTCCAAATATGTTCATGGAATAGAAAATCCAAAAATTGCTTTACTCAACATTGGGGAAGAAGATTCGAAAGGAAACCTGTTAACCATTGCAGCATACAAACTGTTGTCTGAGTCAGACGAAGTCAATTTCATTGGGAACATTGAAGGACGTGACTTATTCAATGGCATAGCAGATGTGATTGTATGTGATGGATTTACGGGTAATATTGTCCTAAAAGAAGCTGAGGGGATTTATACCCTGATGCGCAAACGTGGCATTCGAGATGCGTACTTCGATCGTTTTAACTACGAAAATTATGGTGGGACACCCATTCTTGGTGTCAAAGGGAATGCCATTATCGGTCACGGAATATCAAATGACATAGCAATCAAAAATATGTTGTTACACGCCCATGAAGTTGCCGCTTCAGGACTAGCAACGAAAATAAATGATGCATTTAACTAAGAGATGAATAAAATAACAGCAGCGATTACAGCAGTTCAAGGATATGTTCCGGATGACATTTTAAGTAACGAAGATCTATCCAAGTTAGTCGATACTTCCGATGAATGGATCACCACTCGAACAGGTATCAAAGAGCGCCGAATCATGCGTAACGGAGCTTCTTCCGACATGGCTGCAGCTGCCGTAGAACAACTCTTGGCAAAAAAAGGAATCGACCCATTAGAAATTGATTTAGTGATTTGCGGAACAGTTACGCCAGATCACCCATTTCCAAGTACCGCGAATATTTTAAGTGATAAAACCGGGATGAAAAATGCTTGGTCTTTCGACGTGAACGCGGCTTGCTCAGGATTTTTATTTGCGTTGGCAACCGGCTCTCAATTCATTGAAACAGGTAAATACAAAAAGGTAATCGTTGTTGGTGTAGATAAAATGACATCCATTGTTGATTACCAAGACCGTACAACCTGTGTGATTTTTGGAGATGGAGCAGGTGCTGTGTTATTAGAGCCAAATATGGAAGGGCTTGGTTTACAAGACTTTATTTTGCACTCAGACGGATCAGGACGTGAATTTTTAGTTCAACCAGCTGGTGGTTCATTGCATCCGGCAAGTATTGAAACGGTTGAGAACAGACAACATTATGTGAAACAAGAAGGACAAAGTGTCTTTAAATTTGCTGTAACGAATATGGCAGATGTTTCCGCGAAAATCATGGAGAAAAACAATTTGTCCTCTGATGATGTTCAATGGTTAGTTCCACATCAAGCGAATTTACGCATCATTGATGCGACGGCAAACCGTATGGGATTATCCAAGGAAAAAGTGATGATCAACATTGAAAAATATGGAAACACTACCGCAGGCACCTTGCCATTGTGTTTGTGGGACTATGAAAAACAACTGAAAAAAGGAGACACCTTGATTTTATCTGCCTTCGGAGGTGGATTCACTTGGGGAGCTATTTATTTGAAATGGGCTTATAACTCATAATATTAGTAATTTTGTAAAACAAATCATTGTTATGAATTTAGAAGAAATTAAAGACCTCATTAAACTTGTTTCTAAGTCAGGAATTGGAAAAATTGAGATTGAAAGCGAAGGATTTAAAATTGCTATCAAAAATGCAAATGCTTCCAGTGATCAACCAGTTTATGTACAAGCAGCTGCACCAGTTGTAGCAGCGCCGCAAATTGCAGCGCCAGCTCCTTCAGCACCAGCAGCACCGGTTGCGGTTGAAACATCGGAAGAAGCGCGTTACATTACGGTTAAATCGCCCATGATTGGCACGTTCTACCGAACTCCAAGTCCAGATAAAGATGCGTTCGTAAATGTTGGAAGTGTGATTCAAGCAGGTGATAAATTATGCATCATTGAAGCGATGAAAACGTTCAACGAAATTGAATCAGAAGTTTCTGGTAAAATTGTTAAAGTACTTGTAGATAATGCAAGTCCTGTAGATTATGATCAACCACTATTTTTAGTAGATCCAGCGTAATCGCTGCCAAAATCTTGCTATATGTTTAAGAAAATTCTAATCGCGAACCGCGGTGAAATCGCTATGCGGGTTATACGTACCTGTAAGGAAATGGGTATCAAAACGGTTGCTGTTTATTCCACTGCAGACAAGGATAGCTTACCTGTCCGTTTTGCGGA
>JBEEIV010000175.1:0-7187 GCA_041169645.1 Bacteroidota bacterium | reverse complement strand
CATGAGGAAATTACTACTTATTCTTTCATTTTTCTTAATGACTCAGTCCTATGCTTCTCACATCATTGGAGGGGACATTTATTATGATTATTTGGGAAGCAATCAGTACCGATTTTTCATTACACTTTACCGTGATTGCAATTCTTCCGGCGCACAATATGACGATCCTCTGGCATTAACGATATACAAAGCAAACGGAGTTTTTTTTACGAATATTTCCGTGCCATTTCCAGGAAGTGTCATTTTACCGGTCAATTTTAATAATCCATGCGCCACACCACCTAACAATATATGCGTTGAAAAAGCAGTATACACGACTGTAGTCACACTGCCTCCTACGCCGGGAGGTTATGATGTTTCTTATCAACGGTGTTGTCGAGGTCCAAATATTACTAATTTGTTGTTCCCTGACGATACAGGGATTACTCTGACCACCCATGTTCCTGGCTCAGACACTGGATTTACAGCAAACAGCAGTCCACGTTTTACCAATTATCCCCCAATTTTGTTGTGCAATAATGACCAATTGGACTTTAACCATGTTGCAACAGATCCGGATGGTGATCAGCTGATCTATTCATTAGTCACGCCATGGTCTGGTGCAAGTTCAGCAAATCCGCAACCATCTCAAGCACCTGCTCCACCGTATTTCCCTGTGCAATGGAATGGAGGAAGCTTTTCTGCTCCTCAACCTTTGGGACCTGGTTCTTCTACGGTCATAAATCCAAATACGGGTATGTTAACGGTAAACCCGAGTATGATTGGTTTATTTGTGGTGGGCGTATGCGTCAAAGAATACCGCAACGGTGTTTTAGTTGGACAGACCATTCGGGATTTTGTTTTTCGAGTCTTTGATTGCAACATTATCTTACAAGCCAACTTGCCGCTACAAACACAGCTACCTACGTTTATATCCTATTGCCAAGGACTGAACGTGCAATTTGTCAATAATTCCTTTGGTGGAACGAATTATGCTTGGAATTTTGGCGTTCCAAACATAACCAGCGATGTCAGTAGTCAATTTGCACCAAGTTATACCTTTCCTTCTCCTGGAAACTATAATGTCCAGTTGATAGTAAACCCAGGAATGCCATGCACCGATACGGCATATATGAACATCATCGTCAACAACCCACTTAGTGTTTCTTGGACCTCTCAAGATTCCCTTTGTATACTAGGCAACGATTTTGACTTTATTGCGAATGTCTCAAATCCATCTGCCAGTCTGAATTGGGTATTGGACCCAACAGCGAGTCAAACTTCGGGCACAGGAAATTCCCTTTTTAATGTGAATTTTTCCGCACCAGGATTTCATAGCGTTGAAGTCATTGCAAATGACGGATTCTGTCAATTAAGTTATGTTGATTCGATCTTTATTTTTGATCTCCCAACCAGCGTTATTTCCGTTCCCCCGTTAGTAGAGTGCATCGGATATACTGTTCCGTTTGGGAATAATTCAACGTCATCGATTACCTATGATTGGGATTTCAGTTTAAATGGAATCAGCGTTGGTCAAAGCTCACTTTTCGCTCCAAGTTTTACGTTTCCTGCGGCCGGTAATTATGTTGTGGAATTAATCGTTAGTTCATCGCCAAATTGTACCGATACGAGTTCCGTGTCCGTAACCATTAATGAGCCTTTGATCATGTCCATGACTCACACAGATTCTTTGTGTATTGATGATATCTTTGACTTTAATGCTAATGTATCTGGTCCGGCGAACACCACCTTCCATTGGGAATTCGGAGCAAATGCTACACCGAGTACAGCAACTTCCTTAACGGTTCAAGGATTAAGTTATAGTCAGCCGGGAATACAACCTGTATATTTAATTGGAGCATACAGTACCTGTGTAGATACCATTAGTTCTACTGTTCAAGTTTTTGGACACGCTACCATCGATTTTATGTTTATCAATACCTTACAATGCGCGCCTTCTGTTGCTCAGTTTGTCAATTTAAGTCAATCAGACGTACCCATTCAATACCAATGGGATTTTGGCGACGGGACAAGTTCAAATGCCATCAATCCCAATCACATTTATTTAACGCCTGGTAATTATAGTGTGAGTCTGACCTTAAACACCTTGTACGGTTGTATGGATACCCTTTACATGATGCAACAAGATTTAGTTACAGTAAATCCATCTCCCATAGCTGGATTTATGGTTAATCCTGAAAAAATAGATGTGTGTCAAAATACGGTTGCTTTCATGGATCAATCCCAAGGAGCCACCGACTATCAATATGTTTTTGATCGACGTCAGTTTACGTCAAATCAAGCTAATTTTTCGCACGAATACGTCAATGCAGGCTCTGACTATCCAATTCAAATCGTATCGAACGAATATGGTTGTAGGGATACGGCAAGAAGAACGGTTATGGTAGAACCCTTTTCTATTTACGTACCGAACACATTTATACCAGATGAAAACAACCGAAATGAATTGTTTATTCCGGTAACTGATTTTGAAATTGTTGCTTGGGAATTTGGTATTTATAATCGTTGGGGTGAATGCATCTTTCAAACAAATGATCCGAAACAAGCTTGGGATGGAAAATTAAACGGAGTAATGTGTCAAGATGGATTGTACACATACAAGCTAAAATTCAAATCGTGTGATAAACCGTATATCTGGCAGCAATTTGACGGTTTTGTCACCTTAATTCGGTAATTATTTTCGGAGCACAAAATTTTGCCCCAAGTACACTTTCCGAACCGTTTCATCTGATGCTAATTCTTCTGCCGTTCCTGATTTTAAAATGCTTCCTTCAAATAAGAGGTAGGCGCGATCTGTTATGGATAAGGTTTCTTGCACATTGTGATCGGTGATCAGAATGCCAATGTTTCTTTTCTTTAGTGCAGAAATGATGCTTTGTATATCCTCTACTGCAATTGGATCTACCCCTGCGAATGGTTCGTCCAACAGAACGAATTTAGGGTTTGTAGCTAATGCCCGAGCGATTTCTGTACGTCTTTTTTCTCCACCTGAAAGTCGGTTTCCTAAATTTTTACGAACGTGGGTAAGACTGAATTCCTCTAGCAATGTTTCCAATTTTTCTTGACGTTCCGTTTTCGTCATATCGGTCATTTCCAATATGGCCATGATATTATCCTCTACACTCAATTTCCGAAATACGGAGACTTCTTGCGGAAGGTATCCTATGCCTAATTGTGCTCGTTTATACATCGGTAGCTTAGTGAGCTCCAAATCATCAAGAAAAACATTTCCTTCATCTGGACGAACCAATCCGACCATCATGTAAAATGAGGTGGTTTTTCCAGCGCCATTGGGTCCTAAAAGCCCAACGATTTCACCTTGTTCAACTTCCACAGATACACCGTTAACTACAGGTCGACCTTTGTATGTTTTTCTAATATTTTGGGTGTATAGTTTCACTCTGCGAAGGTATTAAAAATTCAATGCATAACGTGCTCTAATTCCAAATGGGCTTTCACCAGGAATCGGGTGGGTCATTCGCCAAACAAGGTCTACACGAACCACTTTAAAAATGTTCTCAATACCGATGGAAGTTTCTATATATGGAATTCCATTAAAGCGCTTCACAAAATCGGGTATTAACATTGCTTGTTCGTGTTTTTGACTGATGTCTCCGTATAAAATCCTTCCTGTTGAAACCAAGCGCAAATTCAGTTTTTTCACTAATGGAATGCGGTCAAAAAACAATCCTTCCCAATGATTTTCGATAAATCCAGTGATGTATTTATCACTGATGAACTCCATAAAATTAAGTTTGTTGAAGGTACTTGTCAATAACCAAAGCGATTGATTTCCTTCGTGTACTTTTAGAAATGGATAGGCTGTGGTGCCAAAAATATATCCTGCCGTAACACCATAGCGCATTCTTCCCAAAACCCCTAATTGCGTATTATGTTCCATTTGAAATTCCAAGCGTTGATAATTGTACTCGCTTCCGAATATGTTTTTCATTCCGATGATGGCTTGAATTGAAAAGATTGGATAAACAGAGCGTAGACTGGTGCGGTCAAAATAGCCTGATAAAAACTCTTCACCTTTTGTCCAACGGAAGCGACCGATGAACTCAAATGTTTTAATGTTGGAGACATTTACCGTATCATTTGATACAACGCGCGTGTAATTTGCAAGTCCAAGGGGCGTGTAACTTTTCCATTCGAATCCACCGTACAGAATGATGTCTTTTTTCACGTCTTTTTCTAAATTAAGACCGACCTTATTGACAAAAGTAAGTTTGTCAAAAGGTGCGGTATTGAAGACGGTAGCAAAGGTACTCCCCATTGAAGCGGCTGTAGGTGATTGACCAATTTGTTCAATATCATAGGAATAAATTCCGGTTAACATCCCGCGTTTTTTCGGTGTGATATTATACCTGATTTTTGCCGCATATTTGAATTTTTCATCTCCAAAACCGTAAGCGGCTCTACCACCTAACTCGAGTCGATGCGAAAAGTCATTTGACGTTCTTAGAGCGAGGGCAACACGGTAGTTTTCAACCGGATTCTTACTGATGAGAGAAGTGGCATTTCCGATTTCAATTTTATTCCAAGGATAATATCCTGTTGTGGCAAAATACAGCAACTTTTTCATTGATTTGTAAAAGGTTGTCTTACTCAAAGAGTCAACCATTTCCTCAATATGCTTTTCCTGCACGTTTAAGGTAACAGGTCGGTGATCAACCCAATAATCAGTGGATCGTAATTTAGCCGAGTCACTTATTTCAACGGAGTTGGTGGAATAGAAAGCATTGTCCTTCGCTTGGTTAATGACAAAATCACTTCGCTTGCTGTATTTCCGTCCAAACATCCCAAGTATTTTGGATTCTTCCGTCAGTCTAAATTCAATGATTAACCTTTCCTCATTTAACATCCAAACTTCGTTTTGGACTTGGTCAAAAAAATGTTCGAAGTAAAAGTTCTGAATGTAATTTAGGTTCGCATCTGGAGATATGGATGCTTTGATCTGTTTGACAGCGTAAGTAGTATCATTAATCCACATTTCACCTGTGAAAGCCAAATCACCTGTTCTTTTGGGTTCAAAGCGCAATTTATAACACCAATCATTATCAATAAAGGATGAGTCTTCCAGTACAAATTGGTAGTAGGTCCGGGCAAAAGGAGCGAGGGGACTTATAAACGACTTATTGAAAAGATCGTAAATGTTGTCATATACATTTAAATCAAGGTACATATCGCCTAGAAATTGATTTACCTGCACATTATCGAGTCCGGTTATCTTCGTTGCTTGAACGATTTCTTTTTTTTGTTTCGGGTGATTTTTAAAGTAAAAATCGGAGATGGATTCTGAAAGAATCACAGGTAAATAGGTATTCCCATCAGAGCTTGAATCGAGGTAATTCATTACTAGGTCCATCCGTTTAACAAGTCCATTTTGTTGGAACTTATCTCCTAGATTGTTCAAGTCAAGTTGTATTTTGTTGTAAAGATTATATTGATAGGCATCTAATTTTTCTTTGTTGTTGATAGGCTTATTCGCAATAACTTTTTTGTGTAGAGCGACGGCAGGTGATTCATTGGATATGAGAACAACAACGTCTTTGTAGTCTGTGGATTGAACCATCATGGTAATCTTCACATTCTGTTCAACGTCCTTCTTAATTTTGATTGTTTTTGTTTTATACCCAATAAACTGTACTTGAATGGAATCGGTTGCATAATAGCTCTGCAGGAAAAAACCTCCTAGAGAGTCAGTCAGTGTTCCAATTTTCGTCCCGACGAACCTAACACGTGCAAAAGAAATGGGCTCTCCCTTTTCGTCAGCGACGGTTCCTTTCACTGTCGTCATTTGAGTCAATGCTAGAAATGGGGCGAATAAGAATAGAAACAGTAGTTTTTTCATTGAGACTAATTTAGTCTTTTTGATTTTTTGCTACGCGTTTAGCAACAAGGACACTTAGTTCAAACAACAAATAAATAGGAATGGTCACTATCACTTGTGAAATCACATCAGGAGGAGTGATAATAGCTGCCAAAATGAGAATCACAACCACCGCATGTTTTCGGTATTTGATCAAAAACTCAGGGGTGAACAAGCCAATTTTCACGAGTAAATACGTCACAATTGGCAGTAAAAAAAACAATCCGGTATAAAATACGGTTGACAGGATGGTGCTCATATAAGAGCTTATGGTAAAGTCATTTTTAATTTTGCTTGTGATTTGGAACGCACCAAAAAATTGAACGCTCAGTGGAGCCACAACAAAATAACCAAACAAAATTCCAGAGAAGAATAGGATGCTGACGTAAAAGACAATTCCTCTAGCCATTTTCTGTTCTTTAAACTTCAATCCGGGTTTAATAAAAGCCCATAGTTGGTAAAAGATATAAGGAAACGCTAAAACGACCCCTCCCATAATGCTCATCATGAGTGCATACGAAAATTGACCGGATAACGTCATGCTTTGAAAATTGACTGGAATTTTGTCAATGCACACGTGCAAATACTCGCACAAAAGCTTAAATGTGATAAAGTTTGGGTCTACCATAATTAAGAAAACATTCTCCATGATTTCCTTTTGATAAATCCAGATCACGATTGCGAACATAATGATAGCAATAGCAGAACGCATCAATCTCCACCTCAGTTCTTCTAGGTGGTCTAAAAACGACATTTGCTTATTATCCGACATGCTGCAAAAGTAGTGATTTTATAGGTTTGAAAACCCTTTTTTAGAACGTAAATTGTTTACGATGTTAAAGCGCAACTTTGTTTAAAATTAATCGCAATGGAAAAAGTATTTGAGTTAAAAGAAATGTGGTTCAATAGTACAGACAACGAAGTGATACTATCTGGCATCCTACACAAAGCGTTTTTGCAATACGACACAAAAGTTCGATTGCCAATTCAACGTCTAAACGCTTTAGTGAGTATTTTACAAAAAAACAACGAAGGATTTGATTTGTATGATCACATGTGTTGCTTTAATTTAGGATTCATTACGGAATATAACGTTGTACTTCCTCAAAACCTAAATCGAAATTTTACACAATTGGAACTGCTGGGCGAAGCACAGGCTCCTCTCAAACAAATCAGAGCTTAAGGCTGGATATAAACGGTTTCTTCGTTTACTTTCTCTGCTTCTATTTTTATAATCCCTGCACCCGATTTATTTCCTTTTTTGGCGTCAATGTCTAAAACAGCAACTCCAGCTTGACCTAATTGGTATAAG
>JBEEIV010000174.1:0-4376 GCA_041169645.1 Bacteroidota bacterium | reverse complement strand
CTTTTCGGATCAGGAGGCGCAATTAAAATATGGAGCAATCCAAGCATTTGTTTACGCATTTACCTTTATTGGTGGACTATTCGCGGACAAAATACTTGGTTTTCAAAAATCGTTGCTATGGGGAGGAATACTCATGATTTTAGGGAGTTTCATACTTGGTTTAGATGCACAAGGAAATTTCTTTTACGGTATTTGTTTGATCATTATTGGGACTGGATTCTTCAAACCAAATATCTCCACTATGGTTGGTGAACTTTATCGTCCAGGCGACACGCGCAGGGATGCAGGATTTAGTTTGTTTTATGCAGGAATCAACCTCGGGGCTTTATTCGGTGGTGGACTTTGTGTTTACGTCGGAAAAACCTATTCTTGGAATATGGCGTTTGCATTGTCGGGAATTTTTATGCTCTTGGGATTAATTAATTTCCTCTTGACACGTAAAAACCTAGGTCCAATTGGAAAAACTCCTATTCAATCAGATGAGAAAAAGGCAAAACGAAACCAATTTTTGGTTTATGGAGGCTCTATTTTATGTATACCGCTCATCTACGCAATGATTACGGATACAGCCTATACAGACATCTTTATGTACATAATTGGTCCAGCTACCCTACTCTATCTGTTCTATGAGATGAGCAAACTCAAGTGGGAACAAAATAGAAAACTAGTTGGCGCGATGATATTCATTTTTCTATCGATTGTTTTTTGGTCCTTCTTTGAGCAAAGCGGTGGCTCTTTAAGCTTGTACGCAGAGAAATTAATTTCAAAGGATATGCTTCATCTCACATTTGATCCGAATGTGGTCAATAATTCAGCAAACTCTCTATTCGTCATTATTCTGAGTGTTTTTATCGGTTTGATGTGGATTTGGTTGGCAAAACGAAAATTGGAGCCTAATTACTTCATGAAATTTGGATTGGCTTTCATTTTCTTGAGTGTCTCCTTCTACTTGTTTTACTACACGCGATTTATGTTGGATAATTCTGGGCTAGCTTCCCTTGGATTGTTCACATTCGCTTACTTTGTTATTTCTATTGGCGAATTGTTTTTATCACCAATTGGCTTATCCTTAATGACGAAATTATCCCCAAAACATTTGTGGGGCGTGATGATGGGAATGTGGTTTCTTGCATCGGCTTACGGACAATACGCGGCTGGTATTTTAGGGGCAGGAATGTCGAGTCCCAAAAAGGATGCAAGTCCTATGGAACGAATGGTTGCGTATACAGACGGATACCATCAACTAGCTTTATATGCCTTGATTACCGGAGCAATTGTCATTCTTGCTTCGTTCTTTATTAACCGACTTATTACTGATCGTTCGGAATAAGGCAGTCAAAATAGCTCCATTTTTATCCGAGGCGCCTGGTCACAAGCGCCTCTACTTTTTCATAGAAATGTTGTGGCTTATAGGTTCGCCATTCGATGTCCTCTAACTCACCACCCATCACAAAGTAATGATCAATGTGTATGCGTTCGAATTCGCGGATGACATGGTCATGAAAGTTCACCATCGCTATCCAACCATCTTCGACATCATCGAACCATTCTTCGTAATAACAATCATCGGAATAATGAAAATTTAAGACGTTTTCACCGATTAAAATAAATTGATTCACTCCTTGTTCAATCAACACATCGATGATGTCTCGCTTTAAAATCATGATGTCGTTTTCAATCGCGTCATTCCACTCCCCAATCAATTCAATGATGGCATATGACGCTTCATAATCAACCATCAGGATTTTCAAGAATAAGGTTGGTGAACCCATGGAATCCCACTGCGGATGTATGTAAAAATCGTAGATGCTATTTGTGAACTCAAATTCACTGTATTCCCGTTCGAAAAAAGGAGACAGGGGATCTTCTGATGCGACGTAATATCCTCGCCAATTGAAATAAGGTTCGACAAAATGCATGGACAAATTTATGCAGTGAAAATGAGACTACACCGCTTTAATCTAAAATAAGTTATAATTTCGCGTTTTTCTTTTCAACAAAGAAGACAACCAACAAAATAAACACCTCGTGGGAAAAGATAAACTACTGCGCTTTGAAGCGATTAAGTCATTTTCAAATGTCTATGAACCTGTGTTCCGAGAACCATTTCCTATTCAAGGAAACTGGCGTAAAGAGGTTTTTCAGAACGAAAATCCCATTATTCTTGAACTTGGATGTGGAAAAGGCGAATACTCTGTTGGACTTGGGCGCAAATACCCAGAGAAAAATTTCATTGGTGTTGACCTGAAAGGAAACCGCATATACATTGGCGCAAAAGAAGCGCTTGAAACAAACATGAACAATGTCGCTTTTTTACGTACGCGCATTGACTTCATCTTGGACTATTTTGGCGAACATGAAGTGGATGAAATTTGGTTAACTTTTTCAGATCCGCAACCAAACAAAGCACGTAAACGCTTGTCATCTCCCTTATTCATCAATCGCTATAAGCAAATCCTAAAACCTGGCGGAATTGTGCATATGAAAACTGATAGTGACATTTTGTTTGAATATACCTTGGAGCAAATCGAGGAAAACAAGTACAACTGTTTGGAATCCACCTGGGACCTTTACGCTAACCTTCCAGAGGATTTAGATCCGGATACACGCGAAATCTTCCACATAAAAACCCATTACGAAAAATTGTTTTCGGCGCGTGGACATAAAATTAAGTACTGTAAATTCCAGATCTCCTAATCAGCGAATCTGATTGTAGTTGCGATAATTCGTGTCTATTCCGATAAATTTTAAGACATCCTTCAATTTATTTTTGAGCGATTTCTTGTTCCTACTCGGGTCGACTTTAAACTTCCAATTTAAACGATCGATACGCGCTTGCATAATCCGTGGATGTGTTCCTTTAAATCGAGCCAAACCATTGATGTGATCTTCGTATTGAAAAAACTCCACATCCTCAATGTTTTTTTCAAGCCATTCATCTGAATGCCATAATTTATGAAACGATGTTTGCTTCGCTTGCATAGCCCTTGGGTCTTTTACCCAACCATAATGGTAAACACGTGCGTCGATTCTCGCAACATTCAATTTTTGATTGTCACCTTTTCTAAATCCTTGTGCATCGCGATAGGAATAAATCTCGTTGCTATTTCGTACGATCCGGATTTCATTTTTATACCAATTGTTTGAAGCTCCGATGAAATCGTACGAACCATAGAAATGTTGGTAGGCAAACAATAATCCGTCTACTTCTTGATCGGCTAAGTACAATTCCATTTTAGCGCGAATCTCTTCGTAATCTTCTTCGTGAATAACCTCATCACCCTGAATATAAAAGGCCCAATCACTGTCGCTTGAAATCGCTTGAAACGCTTTATTTGTCTCATCGGCCAGCACCGCACCGTGCTCACGCAGGGAATCATCCCAAATGGTTTCAACGATTTTTATTTTACTTGGATCGATGGACTGAATCAGTTCTAAGGTGTCGTCTTCCGATTGTCCTACTGCTACAATCACCTCATCACACAGGGGCAAAATCGATTGAATCGCCTCCACGATGGGATAGTCCAACTTGATGGCATTACGAATGAATGTAAATCCAGAAACTTTCACCGTTATTTATCCAGAACTTTTGGAATGCGGAAATAATCAGAGTCTTTTTTCGGTGCATTCCTCAATGCCTCCTCATGCGAAACGGTCACTTTAGGCTCATCCTCTCGCACCCGATTGATTTCTTCCGACATAAAAATCAAGGGCTCCACATTTGCCGTATCCACTTCTGATAATTTGTCCACGAATTCAATCATTCGTTCCATATCCTTTTGAATGGCCACTTTATCTTCACCTTGAAATTCCAAACGAGATAAGTGTGCAATGTGATCAATTAATTCTTCCGTGATTTTCATGTGTCAAAATTATTTATTTTCCTCCATTAAGTGTGGGTATTCCTTCAAAATTGGTGCATTAATTCGATCAAAACAAGCTTGACGAAGATCTTTGATATCCATTTTACTCATTTCATCCACCGTAAAAAAGGGATGAATATATACCCGAGAAATCCCAGGCTGCGCAGGACCTAAAATATCCGTTGGGTCGGAGAAAAGTTTGTAGTTATTGGTAAATGTCAAGGGAAGTAACGGAACCCCCATGTTTTTAGCCATTTTAAATGCGCCATCCTTGAAGGAAATCATCTTAGGACATTGGTCATCTGGTATGGTTCCTTCAGGAAAGATCACAATCGACCAGCCATCCGCTACCGCTTTATTCGCCATGGAATATGCTTGTCCAGCCTTACTTTTATCTTTCCGAAATACGGGAATATTCAAATTTTTAAAATATGTCCCTAAGATGGGATACTTCAAGATTTCACTTTTCCCTAAAAACACAAAAGGATATTTTGGTAAAATGGAATGCATCAG
>JBEEIV010000173.1:0-8835 GCA_041169645.1 Bacteroidota bacterium | reverse complement strand
ACGTGCAATTCTTCGTGTATAAACCGCTGCGTCTTTGTCGGTGACTTTTTCGAATAAATCAATCACGTCAAAATCAACGTTTGCTGGCAAAATGTCTTCCCCAATTCCTTCGGTGATGTATGGATAGATTTCGTTTTCATCGAAAATCCCTGTTTCCTTATACTTTTTAAATACGGATCCATAGGTATCAATTCCCCAAATCTTGATGTTTGGATTTTTTTCTTTCAAGTATTTTCCAACGCCAGAAATAGTTCCTCCGGTTCCTACCCCCACAACGAAGTGTGTGATTTTTCCTTCGGTTTGTTCCCAAATCTCTGGACCAGTTGATTCGTAGTGCGCCTGACGGTTCGATAAATTATCGTACTGATTCACATACCATGAATTTGGAATCTCTTGTGCCAAACGACGAGAAACAGAATAGTATGAACGTGGATCCGTTGGTTCAACCGCCGTAGGACAAACCACCACTTCTGCACCTACAGCACGAAGAATGTCCATTTTTTCTTTGGATTGTTTGTCGTTCAACACACACACCAATTTATATCCTTTTATGATTGCGGCTAATGCCAATCCCATTCCAGTATTTCCTGAAGTACCTTCTATGATCGTTCCTCCTGGCTTTAACAATCCTGCAGCTTCTGCATCTTCAATCATTTTCACGGCCATTCTATCTTTGACAGAATTTCCAGGATTCGTTGTTTCTACTTTCGCAAAAACTTGAGCTGGGATACCCGCCGTTAATTTATTGATGCGCACCAATGGCGTGTTCCCAATGGTTTCGAGGATGTTATTGTACACTTTCATTTGTTGATTTTGGACAAAGTTAATGAAATGAGCGTAGGCGGGAGTTAATTTTCATTTCGAAGGATAAAAAGCCGACAAAAAACACCTAATTTTAAAGGATGAAAAAATTGATTTACCTTCTTTTCTGCTGGATGATTTTACCGGTACATGGACAAATTTCCAGCATCCTCCCCTCTCCTGTTACTTACGTTCAAAGCGAGGGCACTTTTCAACTGAACCAAGCATTAACGGTGAATCCTTCTGAAATTCACCCTGGACTTCTCGCGCAATTCACATTTCTCGGAGAGACCTTTCATGGAATAACCGTTCAAACCGATTTTCAAAATGGAATGGTGCAATTCAAGAAATTGGAGAATGTCAAACAAGATTCCTATAGCATCAATGTCGCGGATCGCATAACGATTTCTTATTCGAGCGATGCTTCGTGTTATTATGCGATGACTTCACTGATGCAATTGATTCAGCGAAATGAAAATGGGTTTTCTTTACCAACATGTTTTGTAAAGGATTATCCGAATTATCAATGGCGCGGACTACATTTGGATGTTGCCCGTCATTTTTTCACCGTGGAGGAAGTCAAACGATTCATCGACTTGATGTCCTTCTACAAATTCAACACCTTTCACTGGCATTTAACCGATGATCAAGGTTGGCGCATCGAAATTAAAAAGTATCCCAAATTGACAGAAATCGGCGCGTGGAGAGACAGCACAGTAAATGAACATTACACCACAACGCCAAGAACCTATACAAAACAACGCTACGGTGGATTCTATACGCAAGAGCAAATCAAAGAGGTCGTGGCCTATGCAGCGGAGAAATACGTGACCATTGTTCCAGAAATCGAGATGCCTGGACATGCTCGCGCGGCTTTGGCGGCCTACCCTGAATTTTCGTGTACGGGGAAACAACAAGGCGTAGAAGGACTTTGGGGGATTTTCGATGACATCTTCTGCTCCAAACCGGAAAGCATTCAATTCTTGCAGGATATTTTAACCGAAGTTATTCCTTTGTTTCCAGGAGAATGCATTCACATCGGGGGCGACGAAGCACCAAAAACACGTTGGCACAATTGTCCAATATGTCAAGGAATCATGTCCGCAAATCACTTGAAGGACGAACATGAATTGCAAAGTTATTTCATTCGTCAAATGGATGCGTTCGTTACGTCCAAAGGAAAGAAAATGATTGGTTGGGACGAAATCCTCGAAGGTGGACTTTCCCCAAATGCAGCGGTGATGTCTTGGCGTGGTTTCGACGGAGGCCTCGAAGCAGCGAAGCAAGGACATTACGTTGTGATGACTCCGGGGTCACATTGCTACTTTGACCATTACCAAGGAAAAGGTAAAGATGAGCCGTTGGCCATTGGTGGATACACTTCACTCGAAAAAGTCCTTTCGTTTAATCCGTGTCCTGCGGATGCAAGTCCGGAAGTAGCTGCATACATTTTAGGTGGACAAGCCAACATCTGGACCGAATACATTCCCTCATTTTCAAAAGTAGAATACATGGCCTATCCACGTGCTATTGCCTTGAGTGAAGCGTTGTGGAGCAACAAAAAATTAGACTACTCAAGCTTCTTGACTGTTCTCGTTAAAAACCAATTCCAACTACTTGATAAATGGAAAGTCAATTATTCAAAAAGTGCTTTGAAAGCTTCGTTGAAAACGAATCGAACGAGCAATGGTATCGAACTTCAGTCAACGGGAATAGAAAATGGAAAACTAAAAGAGACAACAGTTTCTTATCAGATTATTCGCACGAAAAAGAAAACCAAAAAAGCAGATTTCACCATTCATCCGGAGGACCCGAGCATTACGCAGCACATTGTCATCACGAATCACTTAGCTCTTGGAGCAAAAGTGAATTACATTACGCAACCGAGTCCTAAATACAATGCCAGCGACGTTGTGTTATTCGATGGCCAGTACGGTGCGCGTCCGTGGAAAGGACACGAATGGATTGGATTTGATACAAATGTCATTGTTTTAGAAATTGATTTAGGAAAAACAACCAAGATCCACGAAGTAAAAGTGAGTTTCTTGCAAGACGAGAACAGTTGGATCCATGCACCGTATCAATTGGGAATCGAATCCGTTTTACCCAAACGTAACAATGGAATCGGAATGGGCGAAGGAGTCAGCTTAGATGGATATGCTCCAAACTCAGAAATCTGGAATCTTCCTTATAAAGGAAAAACGCAAATCCTACGTTTGACCATTACTGGATCACCAACCATTCCATCGGGACTACCCGGCGAGGGGAACATGCCATGGATTTTCATTGATGAAATTCAAATCAACTAAGCAAAAGTCTTGACTTAAATCAAGCAATTTAGGATTCAATCAAGCGTACTTTTGTTGCATGGAACGAAAAAAATTCCTCAAATTAATTGGATTATCAACCATCGGACTTAGCATGACAAGTTTAGCTGATTTAAATCGCATATCACACGGATTTTCAAAAACGCCGAAAATGCCCGTTTTATTTGTTGGACATGGAAGTCCAATGAATGCCATTGAAGAAAACGACTTCGTGAAAGGATTTCGATCGGCTGCAAGTTCCATTCCGAAACCGAATGCGATTCTGTGTATTTCTGCACACTGGCTAACCAATGGGACAAAAGTGACAGCAATGTCCATGCCACCAACCATTCACGATTTCGGTGGATTTCCTCAAGCCTTGTTTGATGTGCAATATCCCGCGCCCGGAAGTCCAGAATTGGCAAAAGAAGCACAGACATTATTGGCACCAACCCATGTCGAATTAGATGATGCGTGGGGATTAGATCATGGAACTTGGAGCATCCTGAAACATTTTTATCCGGATGCGGATATTCCGGTCATACAATTGAGTATCGATTACGGAAAACCCATGCAATGGCACTTTGATTTGGCGAGGCAATTACAGTCCTTGCGCGAAAAAGGAGTTCTGATCATAGGTAGTGGAAACATCGTTCACAACCTTGGACGCGTAGACTTTGGTCGCATAAACGACATTGGATACGGTTACGATTGGGCAATTGAAGCAAGGTCGTTTATCAATCAACACTTGATGGACGGAAATTTCCAAGCCATCATTGATTATCAAAAAGGTCCAAGCGCGATGCAACTCGCTGTTCCAACGCCAGACCACTACATTCCCCTACTCTATTCGCTTGGTCTAAAAACCAAAGACGAGGACTTGAGTCTTTTTAACGATGCACTTTTAGCCGGAAGTTTGAGCATGACATCTGTCCGAATTGGATAGATAATTTCTTCCTAAAGAAACATTCGATTGCCTTTGGATGTTGTACCTTTGCAAAAACTTTTTTTATGGCTACGCGTAATTGGCAAACAATCAAACAATACGAAGACATTAAATTCGAGTTCTTCGAAGGAATTGGTAAAATCACCATCAATCGTCCAAGAGTATACAATGCATTTCGCCCAGAAACGAATTTCGAAATGTTAGACGCGATGAACATTTGTCGCGAGCGTCCCGACATCAATGTGGTGGTACTTACCGGAGAAGGCGACAAAGCATTTTGTTCAGGTGGAGATCAAAACGTGAAAGGTGTCGGTGGATACATTTCAGAAAATGGTGTTCCAAGATTGAATGTACTCGATTTACACAAAGCCATTCGTTCACTTCCTAAACCGGTCATTGCGATGGTCAATGGATATGCGATTGGTGGTGGACACGTATTACACGTTGTATGTGATTTAACGATTGCCTCAGAAAATGCGATTTTTGGTCAAACAGGACCAAAAGTTGGAAGTTTCGACGGTGGATTCGGTTCCTCGTATTTAGCAAGACACGTCGGACAGAAAAAAGCACGAGAAATTTGGTTCCTGTGTAACCAATACACCGCTGAAGAAGCAGAAAAAATGGGCATGGTCAACAAAGTTGTTCCATTTGACCAACTGGAAGATACCGTAGTTGAATGGTCACGAACGATCATGAAAAGAAGTCCATTGGCGATTCGTATGATCAAACGTGCGATGAATGCTGAGTTGGACGGACAACACGGTTTAATGGAATTGGCTGGCGATGCTACCCTACTCTATTATTTAACCGAAGAAGCACAAGAAGGAAAACACGCCTTCTTAGAAAAAAGAGACCCGAATTTTTTACAATATCCTAAATTCCCATAAGTATGTCAGTTAGAGAACTACAACCAAACGCATTGTGGAATCACTTTGCTGATTTAAACGCAGTACCACGTCCTTCGAAAAAAGAAGAACGCGTGCGTCAATTCATGGTGAATTTTGGAAAATCCTTGAACTTGAAAACTGCTGAAGATGCCATCGGAAACGTGTACATCTACAAAGCAGCAACTGCCGGAATGGAAAATCGTCCAACGGTAATTCTTCAAGCACACTTGGATATGGTGCATCAAAAAAATGCGGATACCACGTTCGATTTTGATCAACAAGGAATTGAGATGTTAGTCGATGGCGATTGGGTAAAAGCGAATGGAACAACCTTAGGTGCCGACAACGGAATCGGAGTGGCTGCAATTATGGCGATTTTGTCTTCAACAGATATTCCACATCCGGCAATAGAAGCGTTTTTTACCATCGATGAAGAAACGGGAATGACTGGTGCCATCAAAATGGACCCAAGCTTTTTAAGCGGAACGATTTTATTGAACATCGACACCGAAGATGACGATGAACTTTCCATTGGTTGTGCCGGAGGAATTGACACAAATACAACGTACACCTATGGACAAGTTCCAGTTGCAGGAGAAACAATGACACTTTCCATTCGTGGTTTATTAGGTGGACATTCCGGAATGGACATCGACAAAGGCCGTGGAAATGCCAACAAATGGATGGCAAGAATCCTTTGGGAATTGAAACAAGCAACACCGATTCAATTGATTTCCTTCGATGGTGGTAGTTTGCGCAATGCCATTCCACGTGAAGCGACAGCTGTAATTTCTGGAACCGATTTAGCCAAAGTAAAAACCGTTTTCGCGGAAATTACGGCAACGTTAAAAGAAGAATACAGCAGCATTGAACCGAATTGTCAATTCGAACTTCAAGCAGCCTCTTCAACAGAACAAGCAATGGCTGATGGAGATTTCACCAAAATCATCTCCTTGCTGTGTTCCGTGCATAATGGCGTATACCGAATGAGTCCAGACATCGTTGGATTAGTGGAAACATCTTCCAGTTTAGCAAGAATCATCATCAAAAACGGAAGTTTTGTTTCACAATCCTTGCAACGAAGCAGCGTTGAATCAACGAAACGCGAAGTGTGCATGGTCATGCGTTGTGCGTTTGAAAATGCGGGATGTCAGGTCGAACAAACGGGCGACTATCCCGGATGGAAACCGAATCCTAATTCAGGTATCTTGCGCTTGATGGAAAACTTGTACACAGAAATGTACAACGAAAAGCCACATGTAAAAGCATGTCACGCCGGATTGGAATGTGGCATCCTCGGAAAACAATTACCCGGAGTAGACATGATTTCATTCGGACCAAACATTCGAGCGGCACACTCTCCTGATGAAAAAGTTCAAATTTCATCCGTTCAGAAGTTTTGGAACTACTATTTAGAAACACTTAAACGCATTGCGTGATGCTTCCCTGCGAAGTTACATCCCAATAAAATCCTTATTTTTAACTCATGAATTTTCAATTAAATACCATAGAAGAAGCCATTGCTGAAATCCAACAAGGACGCGTTGTCATTGTCGTGGATGACGAGGGACGTGAAAACGAAGGCGACTTCTTGACGGCAGCTAGAAACGCAACACCCGAAGTTATCAACTTCATGGCGACACACGGACGCGGACTCATCTGCGCTCCAATCAGCGAAGAACGATGTGACGCATTGGGATTAGAAATGATGGTGCGTAATAACTCTGCTGCTTACGAAACCCCATTTACGGTGAGTATCGATTTAATTGGACACGGGTGTACAACCGGAATTTCTGCGAGTGATCGCTCGAAAACGATTTTAGCATTGATTGACCCAACAATTCGACCAGAAGAATTAGGTAAACCAGGACACATTTTCCCATTGCGTGCGCGCAAAGGTGGTGTTTTACGTCGTGCAGGACACACCGAAGCTGCGGTAGATTTATCCCGATTGGCTGGATTCGAAGAAGCGGGAGTCATTGTGGAAATCTTGAACGAAGATGGAACCATGGCGCGTGTACCAAGTTTAATTGAGATTGCACAAAAATTCGATTTAAAAATCGTTTCCATAGAAGATTTAATCAAATACCGTGTCGAACACGAATCTTTGATTGAAGAACAAGTTTCCGTTCACATGCCGACGGAATTCGGAGATTTTCAATTGCGCGCGTTTAAAGACACCAGCAACGACCAAGATCATTTGGTATTAACAAAAGGAACTTGGACGAAAGATGAACCCGTATTGGTTCGAGTACACTCCTCTTGTTTGACAGGAGATATTTTCGGTTCTTGTCGTTGTGATTGTGGTCCACAATTGCATAAAGCAATGGAAATCATTGAAAAAGAAGGGAAAGGAGCGATTGTATACATGAATCAAGAAGGACGAGGAATCGGACTTTTAAATAAATTGAAAGCCTATAAATTACAAGAAGAAGGATTGGACACCTACGAGGCGAATGAGAAACTTGGTTTCAAAGCAGACGAGCGTGATTATGGAATCGGTGCGCAAATTATTCGTTCCATTGGCATTTCCAAAATGCGATTGATGTCTAATAATCCCAAAAAACGCACTGGTCTCATCGGATATGGCTTGGAAATTGTCGAAAATGTTGCATTGGAAGTTGGAAGCAATGTCCATAATCAGCATTATTTGGAAACGAAACGAGATAAAATGGGCCACAACCTAAAATTGGACTAAATGTTAAAGGCAACAGGCATTCAAAAATCGTACGGTGATCTTTCCATATTGAAAGGAGTCGACTTAACTGTTGCTTCAGGTGAAGTGATTTCCATTGTCGGATCTTCTGGTGCTGGAAAAACAACCTTACTGCATATTTTAGGTACATTGGATCATCCGGATCATGGTGAATTGATCATTGACAACGTCAATCCATTTACCCTTTCTCAAAAAGCATTAGCTGACTTCAGAAACAAGTCCATTGGATTTATTTTTCAATTTCATCAATTATTACCTGAATTTTCGGCCATTGAAAACGCCATGCTTCCCTCATTAATTGGGGGAACCAGTAAAAAAGAAGCGGAGGAACGCGCCCGCTTTTTGTTTGATAAATTGAACATAGCACATCGGGTAGCGCACAAACCAGCAGAACTTTCCGGTGGAGAGCAACAGCGCGTTGCCGTTTGCCGTTCGCTCATGAATCAACCAGCGGTAATCTTCGCGGATGAACCATCCGGAAACTTGGATACCAAAAACGCGCAAGAATTACACGAGTTGTTTTTTCAATTACGTGAGGAATTCAAGCAAACCTTCGTAATTGTGACACACAATGAATCTTTCGCACAAATGGCCGACCGAACGTTGGTGATGCGCGATGGAAACTTCATCTAACGGTTGTGAGTCCAGCTGAACTGCACGAATTTCTAGATTTCAAAGCGGCTCATTACGAGCATCCACGTTTTTTGGAAGAAGATCCCATACAGCTCCCCCATCGTTTCACACAGAAAGAAGATATTGAAATTGTCGCTTTTATCGTGTCAATGATTGCTTGGGGCAACCGAAAGAGCATCGTCAAAAGTGGCGAACGCATTTTGTCCATCATGGGAAATTCACCTCATGATTTCATCATGTCTTACAAAGGTGAAATTCCGAGCAATTTCGTTCATAGAACTTTCAACAACGAAGACCTTGGTGGATTCTTCTCCTGTTTGAATCACGTTTACACGCATCACGGCGGACTAGAATCCGCGTTCTCCAATCAAGCTCCTGAGGACAACTTAAAGGAACGAATTTGTGCTTTTCGAGCACGCTTTTTCCAAGGAGAACACTTGTTGCGTACACAAAAGCACGTTTCGAATCCAGCTTCTGGTTCGGCGTCCAAACGATTGATTATGTTTTTACGTTGGATGGTCCGCTCAGCGAATAAAGGCGTCGATT
>JBEEIV010000172.1:0-3315 GCA_041169645.1 Bacteroidota bacterium | reverse complement strand
TATTAAAAAGCCAAGAGCTTTGGATATACCAAAGCTCTCAACTATTAACCTAAACCTACTACTAGTCCTACAAAGATAATGCATTTTAACGTCTATGGTTACATAACATATGTTAAATTTTTCCTAAAAAAAGAAAATCGAAATGGCAAGTAAATTTTTACTTCAATTGTATGGCGTATATTTGATGCTTAAAACGAGGGACATGGCTTATATTTTTGTCGTTGATGACGAAGAGGACATTCGAGAGTTACTAAAATATAATTTGGTGCAAGATGGACACCGAGTGGCTACATTTGAAAATGGAAGCTTATGTCTTTCTGCGATTCAACTCGAAAAGCCTGATTTGATTTTGCTTGATGTCATGATGCCAAGTATGGATGGAATTGAAGTGTGTGAAGCAGTAAAAAATAATCCTGAAAATGAAGACATTCTTATCTGTTTCTTAACGGCGCGAAGTGAGGATTACAGTCAAATAGCGGGTCTTGAAGCGGGTGGTGATGATTATATAGCCAAGCCAATAAAGCCCAAGGTACTGATGAGTCGAATTCACGCTTTACTCCGACGCAGGATGAAAGCGGATGCGAAAGATCACGTTTCTCAAGAATTAAAAATCAACCGCGAAAAATACTTAGTTGAAAAGGACGGTATAGAAATTCAACTCCCGAGAAAGGAATTTGAGTTATTGGCACTTTTAGTTTCCAGGCCTGATTTCGTTTTTAAAAGAGAAGTTATTCTTGAGCAAGTATGGGGAACGGATATCATCGTTGGTGATCGAACCATCGATGTACATATTCGAAAATTGCGCGAAAAGATTGGTGATCAGTACATTTCAACCGTTAAAGGCATCGGGTATAAATTCAACCGCTAATTTGGTTCAGTTTTTGTTACACTGTCTAAAAATAATCATATGAAAACAAGATACTTTTGGATGTGCATGTTGCTCTATTGTTCTGTTCATGCTCAAACCTTTGAAGAACAATTCAAACCAGTAAGAACCAAGCTCGAAAATTGGGATGTGGTGAGGGGTGCATGGCTTGCTCAATCTATGATTGCTTTGTCTGAGAATCGAAATGTTCCTGATCGTACTTTTCCAGAGGATTTTACACCATATGAAATGCTCACGATGGTACCTCTTGCAGACCGTCGCGACATCGAATCGATGATTCAACAAAACCGATTACCCAATGGAAACTTTTCAGCTAGTCAATGGGATCAAATTGCTTTGTTGGTGAATCATTCCATGTGTTCTCACATTGTCGGTCGCAGTTATGGAGATCCACATTTGAAATCATTTGATCATGCAACGTATTCGTTTCAAACTGTTGGTGAATTTGTATTGTCTAAATCAGAACGTACTCAGTTTGAGGTTCAAACGCGTCAACAAGCTCAATCCGACAATTTTTCCTTAAATGCCGCAGTGGCGATGAATGTTTCTGGTGATCGCGTGTGTTATTATGCCAGTACGAAGCCGGATCAATTCAATGGAAATTTACGCTTGAATGGTATGCCGCTGCAGTTGCAGGGAAGAACGTATTTCTTGCCGAATGGTGGCGTTGTTCGTTTTGAAGGAAGAAATTACACGATTGCTTGGCCGACAGGTGAAATGGTGATCCTTGATGTCAGATCCTCAGGATCTTTCGGTTTTGTTAATACAACCGTTCATGTTTTTGATTGTGACCGTTCCAGTTTTCAGGGACTTTTAGGAAATGCTAACGGCATTGCTGATGATGACTTTCAAGGGCGTAATATGGAGCGACAAAGACCTAACTACATGGCATTTTCGACCTTTGGAAATTCTACGTTAGAGCAAGCATCAACTATTGCAGAAAAGGAGTATTTGGCATTTTTAGCAAAAGATTTCGCTGAAGATTGGCGTGTTACGTCTCAAACAACACTATTTGATTATGCACCGGGAACCTCTACGGAATATTACACTGATAGACGATTTCCTATGGTTCACTTAACCGTTGCTGAATTGAATCCAACACAACGTGATAATGCACGTGCTAGGTGTCAAGCAATGGGAATTCCGGCAGATGAAATGGGTGGATGTATCTTTGATCAAGGATATTTGAACATCGCGCCTAATCAGGTTCCAACACCGTCACGGCCGAATCCGACTGAAACGGTTTTAGGTACAATTAATAGACCAGCACTCCACACCAATGAATTGATTTTCCCAGAACAAAATTTGGCTCCTGCACCTGGTAGTAACCCTTTACCAATGGAACCACAAAAACCGAACATGAATCGGGATCAGAATCCTTCATCAGAAAGACCAAATCCAGAGCCAAACAGATATAATTCAACCCCTGAGGTTCCGGTGAGTCGTCCACCAGTGAATAATCCTGTTCAAGTTAATCCTGTTCGTCCATCAACTCCTAATACCACTCCAACGAAACCACCTGTACAGAAACCAGTGCCTTCGAATCCAACGAAGCCAAGTGTTCCAAGTGTCAAAACTGGAAAAGGATAAGTGATAAGATTCAATTAGTGAAAAGGGAAGATTGCTTCCCTTTTTTTATGTGCTCACTAGCGGTTTGGGTTCGCAACCATATCTGAGATTAGGTTGCAAAAAAAAAAGGCTGAAATTTCTTTCAGCCCCTTTTTGATAAGAGTTTACCCGATTATTTGATTACTCGGTAGGTAAACGCGTTTTGAGTATTGTTAAGTCGAATTAAGTATGTTCCAGCTGACAAGTTTGACACGTCTATCATTGGACTAGAAGCAGAGAGTGTTCCATTCATTAAAATTTTCCCATCCATATTTAACAAGGAATAATCAAACGAACTTGAAATGTTTCCTATGTTCAAAGTCGATTGAACTGGGTTAGGGAAAACGTTGAGTTCACTTAAGTTATTGTCTGAAATTCCTGCTTCGGCTAAATTTAATACGGAAATGATGTTGTAATAAACAGGTTGTGATTTGATGGGGCAATATAATTGTAAAACCAAATTGTATAATCCTGTACTTCCAAATGGAACGGAATAGGTGTAGTTCACATACATAGCGTTTCCATTTGTATCGATCAAATACCAAGTCGTATACAATGAATCTTGCGTAAACATAGCGTTTCCGAAAGTTGCCGAAACAAGGTAAGCCGTGTCTAACGCAGCTAAGTCAATCGTGCAATTGTATAACCAACCTGAAGTCATCGTTCCAAGAACATTCGAACCTGTGGCTAAATTCCCGATTACGGTTACCGAATCAATATTGGTGGATGAATTCCCAATGGTACCAGTCCAGTTGAATGTACATTGATTGTTGTCTTGAACAATGACAGAATAGTTTCCAACACATAAATTACCAATACTT
>JBEEIV010000171.1:0-4020 GCA_041169645.1 Bacteroidota bacterium | reverse complement strand
AAAAAGTTACTTATGCGGCATTCACCACTTGTTCGGATAAGTAATTCCGGGTCTGGGATCATGCTTTTATTCAGGGTTTCATTGAACTTTTCCTCTGTGATTTCTTCTACAGAAATAATGCCTTGCTGCGCTTCTTGGGCAATTTTCTTACATGCGTTGGTGATTTCCCATCTCGCACTATAGTTTAAGGCGAGAACCAATGTTAATGCGGTGTTTTCTTTTGTTTTTTCGATGGCGTCCTTCAACGATTTTACGCAAGCTTCCGGCAGTGCCTCAATGTCACCAATGGTTAAAAGACGCACCCCATTTTTATGCATTTCATCGGTTTCATTGGTTATCGCTTGAACGAGTAGTTCCATTAATCCGGCAACTTCCTCGGCAGGACGATTCCAATTCTCTGTTGAAAAAGCGTACATGGTAATGTATTGTACACCTATTTCACGTGCCGTTTTGATGATTTCCTTGACCGATTCAACTCCTGCCGCATGACCGTACAGGCGATGTTGTCCCTGACTTTTTGCCCAACGGCCGTTTCCATCCATAATGAAAGCAACATGCTTTGGAATGTTTGTTTTGTCCAATTGGGTATTAAAATTCGTCATTTCCATCTCCTTAACGAAGTTAATCAAAGAATCTTGTGTGCTCGACACAAAACTGAATAAACTATGTTATCAAAAAAAAAGGGACTGGTTAACCATATCCCTTTTTTAAAATCGATTGCTTCGATTATTCAGCTAGAATAACTAAGCGATTATTGTTTAATTCTGCCACACCACCTTTAATGGAAACAGATACTTTCGAACCTGTTTGAACCAACAGCTTACTCATTTCTGCTTCTGCCTGATTTCCATTAAGTTCAAAAATCACGTCTCCACTCTTCAATGAAGAGATGATCGGCGCGTGGTTATTCAACACTTGAAACACACCATCTAATCCTGGAAGGGTAACACTATTTGCTTCTCCTTTAAAAAGACTTGCTTCGGGTGTGATGATTTCTAATTTCATGAGTCAAAGGTATTAAGCTTCTGCCAACATTTTCTCTCCAGCAGCGATTACGTCTTCGATTCCACCTTTTAAGTTGAATGCTGCTTCTGGGTATTGGTCAAATTTACCATCTAAGATGTCGTTAAACGCTTTGATGGTATCTTGAATGTCAACAAGCACACCTGGGATTCCAGTAAATTGCTCTGCAACATGGAATGGTTGTGACAAGAAACGTTGTACACGACGTGCTCTGTGTACGATTAATTTATCTTCTTCAGATAATTCATCCATACCCAAGATCGCGATGATGTCTTGAAGTTCTTTGTAGCGTTGCAGGGTGATTTTCACGCGCTCTGCACAGTTGTAATGCTCTTCTCCAACGATTTCCGGCGTCAAGATTCGTGACGTTGAATCTAACGGATCTACCGCTGGATAAATTCCAAGTTCGGAGATTTTACGAGATAATACCGTCGTTGCATCCAAGTGGGCAAATGTATTTGCTGGAGCTGGATCGGTAAGGTCATCCGCAGGTACGTATACCGCTTGAACGGACGTAATGGATCCATTTTTTGTAGAAGTAATACGCTCTTGCATCGCACCCATCTCAGTTGCTAACGTTGGTTGATAACCTACTGCCGATGGCATACGGCCTAAAAGGGCTGATACCTCAGATCCTGCTTGAGTAAATCGGAAGATGTTATCTACGAAGAAAAGGATGTCTTTTCCTTGTCCTTCACCATCCCCATCTCTAAAATATTCTGCAATGGTCAAACCTGACAAAGCAACACGTGCTCTCGCCCCTGGAGGCTCATTCATTTGTCCAAATACGAACGTCGCTTTGGATTCTTTCATTTCTTCAAGGTTGATTTTTGTTAAATCCCAACCACCTTCTTCCATGGAATGCATAAAGTCATCACCATATTTAATGATTCCTGACTCTAACATTTCGCGGAGTAAGTCATTCCCTTCACGGGTACGCTCACCTACACCAGCAAAAACAGACAATCCACCGTGTCCTTTTGCGATGTTATTAATTAACTCTTGAATAAGTACGGTTTTACCAACTCCGGCACCACCAAATAAACCGATTTTACCACCTTTTGCGTAAGGCTCAATCAAGTCGATTACTTTAATTCCTGTAAAAAGGATTTCTGTTGCTGTTGAAAGTTGATCAAACTTCGGTGCTTCACGGTGAATCGGTAATCCATCTGAATTATCTACTACATTGATCCCATCAATTGCTTCTCCGACCACGTTAAATAAACGTCCTTTGATTTTATCTCCGGTTGGAACCTTGATTGGAACACCGGTAGCAATGACTTCCATTCCTCTTGTAAACCCATCGGTTGAGTCCATGGAGATCGCACGAATAGCGTTTTCACCTACGTGTGACTGAACTTCCAAAACTACGCGAGAACCGTCTGCCTTGCGCACTTCAAGTGCATCATAGATGTTTGGCAACACTGTTCCTCGTTCAAATCGAACGTCCACAACTGGACCGATAACTTGTGAGATTTTTCCTTTTACTGATGACATTATAAGCCTTTTTGAATTCGGGCGCAAATATACATGATTTTATTTGAATTTCCGAGCAACAAATGGAAGATTGTTTTAGCTGTTTTTTACAAGTATGCGCACTGGGAAAAAAGAAAAGAGGAAACTTAGGGACGAAACAGCACCTAAAATCAAGAATAAATCGCTCATTGTAAAGACAATTGGAAAGGGTATATTGGCCCCTGGAATAACCAAAAATGCTGTTTTCATTTGAATGAAACAAACCAAATATCCCAATGTCAAGCCGAATAATATCCCCATACCAGAAATCAGTAAACCCTCATAAAAAAAGATATTAAAAATATCCTTTCTAGTCATTCCAATGGCTGACAATAATTGGATACTCTGCTTCTTCTCAACAAACAACATGGTTAACGAAGCAACCAGATTAAAAGCCGCCAAGACAAATACAAACAATAAGATGATGAACACAACAAGTCGTTCTGATTTACTTGTTTTAAAAATAAGATCGTTTTTCTCCACATTGGTTTTTACTGAAAACTGCTGCTTATTAATGATCTTCAATAAATTATCTTTTACATCTTGGTTTGAATATCCCGGCTTCACAAAAACATACAGTTTGCTTATTTCGTTTTCATATCCCAGTAAATTGGAGGCGGATTGAAAATCCCAAAGCAAAGCCGTTGAGTTAACCTCCTTGTTGAAATTTACAGCGCCATCAATGGGAATGCGTTCAGAAAAAAACGGGGTTTTACCAAGGCGGATTTTTACATTTCTTTTAGGCGCATAGAGCAAGAGCTCATCCTTTTCAGAGGAGCCTATGCTTAAGCGTAAGTTTTGCATTAAAATGGCGCCAATGTATGCGAATGTACCATCCTGAAAATCATCCATTCCAGCATCGTTTATAAGGTGTTTTTGAAGGTGACAATTCTGGAGGTACGTTTTTTCCACTCCATATAATCGACCGTTGATCCACTTTTGATCATGGCGAAGTACGACTATTTCTTCTATTTCCTTTGAAACCGATTGAACCCCTGCAATTTTTCGAATTTTTTGCAGGTCCATTTCATTTTCAAAAAACGTTTTTCTTTTTGCGTGTTGAATGGTGATCGGTGGATCAAACTCACTATATAACTGTTCGATCATTTTCTCAATTCCATTGAAGGCCGAAAGCAAGACCACCAAAGCAGCTGTAATAATCATTACCCCAAAAAGTGAGATGCGACTAATTAAGGTAACGATGTTTCGTTTCCCCTTAGACCACAAATACCTTTTTGCTATGTAAAATGGGGTGTTGATCACTTCTTTTTCAGTAACTCATCAATTTTCATGGCATAATCCAATGAATCGTCTATTTGAAAAACAAGGTCAGGAATCTTACGTAAATTTTTCAAGCGATTGCCAACCTCATACCTGATTTTACCCTGGTTTGCACGGATATTTTCCAACACTACATTTTTATCTGGACCGGCAAAAACACTCAAAAAACACCTTGCCAAAGACAAGTCAGAAGTGACCCTA
>JBEEIV010000170.1:0-2892 GCA_041169645.1 Bacteroidota bacterium | reverse complement strand
ATTATTTAAGAAGCCATAGCGCGCCAGTAAATCTCCACCAGGTAAGTTGCCACCCCAGTGAACGCCAACTAAAGGCGTACTGATGGATTCATTTTTTCCTTCGGTTTGCGCATGAATACCTTTTATTTCTAGCCCTAAAACAGAAATTAGGCAAAGAAGTACGCGCCAATTTTTGGTTGTCAATTTTTTCTTACCGATTTTTTGTGTTTCCATATCGTCCGTGTAAATTTAAGTCATTCGATTGATAATTAAGCTAGGATTGAACGGAAAAAGGCAGTCAACGATGCATTGTGATTTGTACGTCGCTTTTTAAAATTCAGGTCTTTTTTTGGTTTTACCGCTTATAAAGGTGCGTTTTTTCTGACATTGTTCTGTAAAATTGCAGCGTACTTTCTGAGTTTGGCTACCTTTGTTTTATTCGTAAAACAGAAGGTATGAAAAAAATTCAAATGGTCGATTTAGTCTCTCAATATGAGAAAATCAAACCATCTATCGACGAGGCCATTCAAGATGTCATCCAACATGCACATTTCATTAATGGTCCTGCCGTGAATCGTTTTCAATCAGACTTAGAAGAATATTTGGGTGTTGATCATGTGATTCCTTGTGCGAACGGGACTGACGCCTTGCAAATCGCTATGATGGCGCTAGGTTTAAATCCTGGAGATGAGGTTATTACGCCAAGTTTTACTTACATCGCTACCACGGAAGTCATTGCCTTACTTCACCTCGTTCCTGTTTTTGTGGAAGTGGACCCACACACTTTTTGCATTGATCCAAATGCAATTAAAGCTGCCATTACACCAAAAACAAAAGCCATTGTTCCCGTTCATCTTTATGGACAGGCAGCGAATATGAATGAAATCATGAAAATCGCACGTGAAAATGGGCTTTTTGTCATTGAAGATAACGCACAAGCAATTGGGTCTGATTATCATTTAGAAGACGGGAGAAAAGTAAAAACCGGAACCATTGGAGACATTGGTTGCACCTCATTTTTTCCGTCGAAAAACCTCGGTTGCTATGGCGACGGCGGAGCATTATGTACCAATAATTCTGAACTCGCTAAAAGGATACGCATGATTGCCAATCACGGTCAAGAACAAAAATATGTACATGATGTCGTGGGTTGTAATTCACGCTTAGATACCATTCAAGCTGCTGTTTTACAGATCAAATTGAGGCAATTGGACAACTACATTGACGCAAGAAGGGAAGTTGCTGCAAAATACGACGAAGCATTTGCTGGAATTCCTGGAGTTAAAATTCCATTTAGATCAGATGATTCGAAACACGTTTTTCATCAATATACCCTGGTATTGGAGAACGCCAATCGAAATGAACTTCAACAGCATTTAACGGAAAATGAGATTCCAAGTATGATCTACTATCCCATTCCGGCACACAAACAAAAAATGTTTGCGCATTTTGGGAGTTCAGCTGTTCAATTGCCAACAACGGATTGGTTAACAGAACGGGTAATTTCTCTTCCAATCCACACAGAAATGCTCGATGACCAACAAGATTACATCATTGATTGCATCCGTTCCTTTTTTAAACAACAATAGCCATTGGTTCAAATCGGAAATTATCATTAACTTAGAATTATCATGAAAAATATTGCGGTTGTTGGAACAGGATATGTTGGACTAGTTACGGGAACGTGTTTCGCAGAAAATGGAAATAAAGTGACGTGCATCGACATCGATGAGCAAAAGATTCAACGCTTAAAAAATGGTGAAACCCCAATATACGAGCCAGAACTAGAATCTTTGTTAGTCCGTAATATTCATTCAAATCGTTTGAGTTTCACGACAAACCTGAGCGAAGGAATCAAAGATGCTGAAATCATTTTTTTAGCCTTACCAACACCTCCAGGAGAGGATGGCTCTGCGGATCTATCATATATCCTTAATGTTGCTGATCAATTGGGTAATTTATTGACCGATTTTACAGTGATTGTCGACAAAAGTACGGTTCCTGTTGGGACTGCCGAAAAAGTACAAGCAGTCATAGCGAAAAAAGCAAAAGTTGATTTTGCGGTTGTATCCAATCCTGAATTTCTCAGAGAAGGCTTTGCCGTCAGTGATTTTCTCAAACCAGACCGAGTGGTGATTGGAACGAGCGATGAACGTGCCCGAAAAATCATGGAAAGTCTTTACAGACCATTCCTGAGACAGGGAAATCCAATCTATTTCATGGATGAAAAATCCGCTGAATTAACGAAATATGCGGCCAATTCCTTTCTAGCAACTAAAATTTCCTTCATGAATGAAATTGCTAATTTCTGTGAAATTGTCGGTGCTGATGTGGATCAAGTGCGCATGGGTATTGGATCAGACGATCGCATTGGAAAGCGCTTTTTATTTCCTGGAATCGGTTATGGAGGATCCTGTTTTCCAAAAGATGTGCAAGCACTCGTTAAATCGGGTATGGAGCAAAACGTTGAGTTTAAAATTCTAAACGCAGTGATGGAAGTCAATCAAGATCAAAAAACGCGTTTGTTTCCTAAAATGCGAAACTACTTCAAAGGTGATTTAAGCAATAAACACATTGCGGTTTGGGGCCTCGCATTTAAACCAGATACAGACGATATTCGCGAAGCTCCAGCGCTTTACATGATTGAAGCCTTGCTAAACGCCGGTGCAAGCATCAGTGCTTTTGATCCAGAGGCGATGGCGAACGTAAAACATTTACTGGGTGATCGAATACAATATGCATCGAATGAATATAGCGTTTTAGATCATGCAGATGCCTTAATGATCTGCACGGAATGGGGTGTTTTTAGAAATCCAGACTTTCAAGAATTGAAAAAACGCATGAAGGATTGTGTTATTTTTGATGGAAGAAACCTTTATGATATCGAAGAAATGAACGAAAAAGGTTTCTTTT
>JBEEIV010000169.1:0-3869 GCA_041169645.1 Bacteroidota bacterium | reverse complement strand
TGGGAATTCCTGATCGAATTCCGTTTCTAAATCAAAAGATGGCGTGGTTTTCCCAAGAAGAAATGTTCCCGTGTACGTTTTGTGATCGTTAGTTAAGCCTTCAATGAGCTTGGTGTGTTTGCCAATACAGATAACTAACAAGCCAGTTGCCAAGGGATCAAGTGTTCCAGCATGACCCACTTTGATTTTTTTTACTTTGAGTTGTCGTTTTAAATTCCAGCGCAATTTATTGACGACATCAAAGGATGTCCAGGTGTATGGTTTATCTACTAAAATGGTTAATCCTTCGCCTACTTCCAACATTAGCCTGCCATTTCAAGTGGAATCCCTGCTAATAAGAGGATGATCAAGATTGCTCCAAGTATGATTCGGTAATAACCAAAGGCTTTAAATCCATTGCGATTTAAATACGAAATGAATGATTTGATGGCAATGAATGCAACGACAAACGCCACTAAATTTCCTACCAACAACAAGCCCCATTCTTTTCCATCGGATTGAAGCAGCATTTCTTTTTCATCGTACATGCTTTTCAGTGTGGCTGCAAACATGGTTGGAACTGCCAAAAAGAAAGAGAATTCTGCGGCTGCTTTGCGACTCATTTTTTGAGATAGTCCGCCAATGATCGTAGCTGCGGAGCGCGAAACACCCGGAATCATAGCAATGCTTTGAATGGTTCCAATGATAAATGCCGATTTAAAGGTCAAGTGTACTTCTTTTTGTTGTTCATTTTTTTCAAAAATACGATCGATGAACAACAAGATGATGCCTCCAAAGAATAAGGACACTCCCACTACCATGACATTTTCTAATAAACCGTCGATGTGTTTCTTCAATAGAAGTCCTAAAATTCCAGTGGGAATAAATGCGACAAACAACAACGTGTAAAACTGAAAACTTTGAAGAAAGCGTTTGAAATAAACGATAACGACTGATAAAATAGCGCCGAATTGAATGGCAACGGTAAATAGTTTGGTGAATTCATCCGTTGCATTACCCATTACGGTCGATGCGATGATCATGTGTCCGGTTGAAGAAATGGGAAGAAACTCCGTCAATCCTTCGATGATGGCCAAAATAATGGCGTCCAAGAAATTCATAGCTTATTTTTTTAAGATGCTACCCTTTGGGTTCAGAAGAATCGTCTTTTTTCGGACGCTTCATGATTGCGTAAAAAATGATGATGTATCCAATAACGATTAAAATTGGAGAAAGGGTGATACGAGTGGAACTAAACAATTCCCCGCCATTGAATTGGCTTGGGTCTTCTGCCCCTCCACCAATCATTAAAAGGTATCCCAGAATGTTAATGGCTAATCCAATGTATAACCATTTGTAATTCTTTTCATTAAATCCGAAGTGTTTAATTGGCTCTTTCATGCTTAATACAAATCATCTAATTTCATACGAAGATACTTGTTTAAGGCAAACCATGTAGAAATTACCGTGATAATTACACCAATTAGTATCAAAATTCCCACTAACAAAACAAAACTTTCCAAGGTATAGCTGATTTCGATTGTTTCCAAAATGTTGTTCAATCCATAGAATACGGTCAGTAACATCGCCAATCCAACCAATGCAGAGATAAATCCTTGGAATACCGCTTGCCAAATGAATGGACGTCGGATATAGGCACTTGTCGCACCTACTAATTGCATCGTTTTAATCGTAAATCGTTTCGAGTACAATGCCAAGCGAATGGTATTATTGATCATCGCTACTGCAATAATAATCAGTAATAACGCTACGGACAAAAACAAAAAGACAAACTGCTTAAATCCAAGGTTTACATTTGCGACACTTGCCTTATCGTAATTAACTTCATCAATCTCATCCGGAAATCGCTTCAATAGTTTTTTCTGAATTTGCGCCATTCCTTTGCTAGTAGCATAGGCCTCTTTAGGCTTGAATCCTACGGTTGGTGGCAATGGATTCTCATCCAAGAACATGGCTTCCACTTCCTTTTCAACTTGACTATCGCCACTAAATTCTTGGATCGCACGTTCTGGTGAAACAAAATAAACCTCGGAAAATTCCTTCCACGATTTCAATTGTTCCTCAATTTGCTTGATATCGGAATCATTCAATTCAGATTTAAAGAAAATATCTCCTTGTAAACTTTCCTTTGCTTGCTTTTGAACACTTCTGAGTCCAAAAACCCCACCCAATACGAGTCCAATCATAAATAATACCAACGAAATTCCAATCACGGTGGAAATATAACTCGTTCGTAATCCTTTTTTACTGTAATCTTCGGCCTTCTTTGACATGCTACGAAAATAAATACAAAATTCTCGGATAATACGAGTATTTGGACAAGTTTTGAAACGCGAATTGTGTATTTCCGATCAAACTCACATTTTACTTTGGATGGTCCAGCCAATTAGAGAAGCTCGTTGTTTAGCCAGGTTAACTTTCTCTCCCGTAAATAATTCATCTAAGGTTTGATGAAACAACAAAAGCCACCGATCAAAATGTTCTTTCTTGAGCCGCATGTGCATGTGTTTATCTGTTACACTAGTAGTGTATCCTGACTCATCCAGCAAAACAAAACGCCAAAAAAATTCCATTTTCGGCAAATGCTCTTCTAGTTGGATTCCTCTGAAAAACGGTCCAATGACATCGTCGGACATCACTTTTTTATAAAAGCTGGAGACCAATTCATGAACATCCTGTGCGTTTTCGATTTCCTTCATCTTTCAAAGTTACGCAACAATTTTTTTCTTTGTATCTTCATGCCAAATTCTGAGATGAATAAATTATTACTCTGTTTTTCGGTGTTAATTGTTGCGTTCCTTGGTTCGGCGCAATCCTACACTAGTTCCTACACGGTGAAACCGCCCAAAACAAAAGCGGCAAACTGCGCGCCGCCTACTTCAACCACATATTTGGAGCTGAATAACGTGCGTGCCATGGTTCACACCGCAGGGAATTTATGGCAAATTCCGAATCAAAACTATTCGCAATATGAGATTCCGAAAAACTCTGGAATCATGGCACTTTTCACGGCGGCATTGTGGTTGGGAGGAACGGATGTAAACAATCAATTAAAATTAGCCGCATTACGCTACCGAAATGGTCAAGATTATTGGACAGGACCCTTATCAAAGGTCTACGCAGAAGTTAATTCAGAAACGTGTCAAAAATATGATCAGCACTATGTAACTACGCAAGACCAAGTGCGCGAATTTAATGCGTGGTATGAAGCCGGAGTCGCCGATCAACAAAATGGTACGAGCAACCAAGATGATCTTTTTCCTGGATACAAAGTTCCGGAAGTAATAAAAAATTGGCCTGCACATGGCGATGTTTCCCTAGGTCAAGATTATTACCTCGCACCTTTTTATGACTTCAATGGTGACGGACATTACCATTGGGAAGATGGGGATTTTCCATGGTACGACATTAAAAAAACGAAATCTTGTTCCATTGATCGCAGCGTGGCATTATATGGTGATCAAAATTTCTGGTGGGTGATGAACGACAAAGGAAATATCCATACCGAGACGGGTGCTGAACCCATTGGAATGGAAATTCGTGCTCAAGCATTTGCCTTTGCGTCCAACGACGAGATCAACAACATGACCTTTTACAACTATGAATTAATCAATCGTGGAACCCAAACCCTTTACAACACTTACTTTGGCTTTTTCACAGATGGTGCCCTCGGTGATCCATATGACGATTACGTAGGATGTGACGTCAACCGCGGATTAGGTTACTATTACAATGGGGATAATTTCGATGGAGATAACTCTGGGTATAAAGGATACGGTTATTCACCTCCAGCTGTGGGTGTAGATTTCTTTGAGGGCCCCTATCAAGATGACGATGGAATAGATAATGCATTTGGAATTGGGGACAAT